>DATBUE010000202.1:0-3483 GCA_036516375.1 Noviherbaspirillum sp.
TTCAGGAAGTCCAGCACGTTGCGCGCATACAGTGCGGAGGCATCGGCCGCCACCAGGCAGGCCAGATTCGGTTCGCCGATGATGGACACGCCGTGCTTGACCACGGTCTTGCCCAACTCGGACAAGGGGCAGTTGCCACCCTGCTCGACCGCCATGTCGAGGATCACGGAGCCGGGTTTCATTGCCTTGACGGTTTCCTCGCCGATCAGGACCGGTGCCTTGCGGCCCGGGATCAACGCGGTAGTGATGATGATGTCGGCTTGCTTCGCGCGCTCGTGCACCAGCTCGGCCTGGCGGCGCATCCAGTCAGCCGGCATCGCACGCGCATAGCCGCCGACGCCCTGCGCGATCTCGCGCTCCTCGTCGGTCAGGAACGGCACGTCGATGAACTTCGCGCCCAGCGACTCGACCTGCTCCTTGACCGGCGGACGCACATCGGACGCCTCGATCACCGCGCCGAGGCGCTTGGCAGTCGCAATCGCCTGCAGGCCTGCCACGCCGACGCCCATGATCAGCACGCGCGCGGCCTTCACGGTACCGGCGGCGGTCATCAGCATCGGCATGAAGCGCTGGTAGGTGTTCGCCGCCAGCATCACTGCCTTGTAGCCTGCGATGTTTGCTTGCGACGACAGCACGTCCATGGACTGTGCGCGGGTGATGCGGGGAGCCGCTTCCAGCGCAAAGGCATGCAGCCCATGCGAGGCCATTGCCGCGACATTGTCCGCATCGAAGGGATTGAGCATGCCGATCACGGCGGCACCGCTACGCATCTGCGCCCGTTCCTCCGCGGAAGGTGCTCGCACCTTCAACACCAGCTCGCAGGCCAAGGTTTCGGCGGCTGTTGCGAGCCGCGCACCCGACGCTTCATAAGCCGCATCGGTGATATTTGCGCGCAACCCGGCTCCGGCTTCGACCAGCACTTCATGCCCGGCCGCGAGCAGCTTCTTTACGGTCTCGGCCGTGGCCGCAACGCGCGTTTCGCCCGGTCTGGTTTCGCTGGGAACGCCAATTCTCATGGTTTCTCCTGGACGATGCAGTTGGTTAGGGAGCGGCTGTTCTTGCTGGACGATCAGGCTGCCGAACTGTCTGCGCACCTGCGGCGCCAGCCGCGGAATGGCACGCAGGATAGCGGAAAAAACGCGCATGAGCCCCGCTCGCTCCCAATTTTTTCCTGCCTGTTGCCAACTTTTCCCTTGCGCCTACGCAAGGCGACAAGAACGGCGCAGGCAGATATTGAGCGGCTGCGCGCGGGCGCGCGCATACCCGCGCCGGGGTAAAATGGCGCGCTTTTCTGGGCCCGGCCAGCGCGCCGTCGGGTGCTTGGAACGATCATGTCAGAAATCTGGAAACCCTCCGTCACCGTCGCCTCCGTCATCGAACAGCAGGGCCGCTTCCTGCTCGTCGAAGAAGAGACTAGCGACGGCATCCGCCTGAATCAGCCAGCCGGCCATCTCGATCCGAACGAGTCGTTGCCGGAGGCAGCCGCGCGCGAAACGCTGGAGGAAGCGGCATGCGAATTCTTTCCGGACGCCCTCATAGGCATCTACATGTCGCGCTACCTGTCTTCCCGCACCGGCACCGAAGTCACCTACCTGCGCTTCGCCTTTTCCGGCCGGCTGGGCCGTCAACTCGACCAACCGCTGGATGAAGGCATCCTGCGCACGATCTGGATGACGCGAGAGGAAATGGCGGCCTGTACCGAGCGCCACCGGAGTCCGTTGGTGCTGCGCTGCGTGGACGATTACCTGGCCGGCCAGCGCATGCCGCTGTCCCTGCTGTACGCGCATCCCAGCAGTATCGGGGCAATGCATGTCTAAGAAGCGTGTCGTCGTCGGCATGTCCGGCGGCGTGGATTCCTCGGTCACCGCCTGGCTGCTGAAGGAGCAGGGTTACGAAGTCATCGGCCTGTTCATGAAGAACTGGGAAGACGACGATGACAGCGAATACTGCTCGACGCGGCAGGACTGGATCGATGCGGCCAGCGTAGCCGACGTAGTCGGGGTCGACATCGAAGCAATCAACTTCGCCTCCGAATACAAGGACCGGGTGTTCGCGGAGTTCCTGCGCGAATACCAGGCCGGACGCACGCCCAACCCGGACGTGCTATGCAACGCAGAAATCAAGTTCAAGGCCTTCCTCGACCACGCGATGCAGCTCGGCGCAGACTTCATCGCCACCGGCCATTACGCGCGCGTGCGCGAAGTCGACGGGCGCTACGAATTGCTGAAGGCGGTCGATGCCAGCAAGGACCAGAGCTATTTCCTGCACCGGCTGAACCAGGCCCAGTTGCGCAAGACTCAGTTCCCACTAGGCGAGATTCCGAAGACCGAAGTACGCCGGATCGCCGAGCGCATCGGGCTGCCGAACGCGAAAAAGAAGGACTCGACGGGCATCTGCTTCATAGGCGAACGGCCGTTCCGCGAATTCCTGAACCGTTACCTGTCCTACCGCCCAGGCCCGATGAAAACACCCGATGGCACGGTCGTCGGCGAACACGTCGGCCTGAGTTTCTACACGCTCGGCCAACGCAAAGGCATAGGGCTGGGCGGGATCAAGGCCTACCAGAATGCGACCGGCAACAGCGATGCCTGGTATGTGGCGAGAAAAGATGTCGCAACCAACACCCTCTACGTGGCACAAGGCCACGACCACCCCTGGCTGCTGAGCGAAGCGCTGGAAGCCGGCCAGACGAGTTGGATCGCGGGCAGCGCCCCCTTACCAGGGCACTACGCGGCCAAGACGCGCTACCGTCAGTCCGATGTGCCCTGCGAACTGCGCCAAGACGGCGCAGACCGCTTTTCCCTGCATTTCCCCGATGCCCAGTGGGCCGTCACTCCCGGCCAGTCGGCTGTCCTGTATGAGGGCGACGTCTGCCTCGGCGGCGGCATCATCGACGCAGCACTCAGCGCCGTTCCAGCCGCCTGAACTTGCCCCGCAGGCAGTCCTTGCCTGCGGGGCAAGTATTTGTTCCCCCTCCTTTTTTCTTTCGCTTTTTTGCGTTTCCGCACTTGCGTTCGCGCGCCTCATGCACAATAATCTGAATACGAATCGTTCTCATTTATAAAAGAACACGAACCGGAGCGCGCCCCATGGCAAGCGAACGTGCAAGCAGCAAGACTCAGGATTCAGATGACGCATTGCCATCGGATCAGGACCGGACCGTGCGTCCGGAACTGCTGGTGTCTGCGGCCCTGCACCTGATGTCGCACTATGCGGCGGGCGAGCAGGATGATGGCCGCTGCACGCGACTGGCGGCAGTGATCGAACGGCACCTGAAGGCGCTGGCCGATCTGCCCGGCTTGGAACCGGTGCTGCGCGCGACCTGCGACCAGTTGTCCGAACACTGGGCTGACCTGGTCGAGCGTCGCATTCATCCCCCTCCTCCGCCCGGCCTGCTGATGCGGCTGGTGGCTCCGATTCGCTGATTACCTTTCTGATGGTGCCCCGATGATCGTCTGTGTCTGCAATAACATCTCCGACCGC
>DATBUE010000203.1:0-2542 GCA_036516375.1 Noviherbaspirillum sp.
GCGCGCCGATGCGTACAGCGCCGGCAATTCCTTCTGCTTGGCGAAGCCATGGAAATGCACGTCCAGTAAGTCCGGATAGCGCTCGCTCGCTTCGCGCACCCGCTCTTCCTCGCTGCCGGCACCGACGAACAGGATGCTGACCTTGCGTCCGAGCAGACGAGCGGACTCCAGCGCAACGCGCAAGGCGAACAAGGGCCCCTTTTCCGGAACCATGCGCGCGCAGAACACCAGGTCATAACGCTTGGCCACGCCTTCGGACCTGCGGCGATAGAAGTCGTTGTCGATGCACAGGTAAGACTTGAAGCAGTGCTGCGCGGCGACGCCATAGCTTTCATAGAGCTGGGTGCCGCCCACGCTGGCCGACAGGAAGGCGCCGGAGCGCGCATAGACGATGCGCCGCACGATGCGGTGCACGACGCTCAGTGCCTGCTCGGATTGCAGCGTGCCGTCAGTGAGCGGCACGTGGGCCTTGCCCTTGGCCACTGCATAGCCGAAGGCATAGAGCTGGGTCGGATTGAAACCGTCGGTCACCACCACGTCCGGCGCGAAGCGGCGCAGTGCGGCAATCACATCGGGATTGTTGTGGATATAGCGGCCATCGACGGTGCGGAAGCGCTCGCGCAGGAATTCGTGATCGAACTCCAGCGGCGGCAGATCCCATTGACGGTTCGGTTCGCGCTGCGCGCAGAAGATCACGCGCAATTCCACGCCGGGCGCGCGCGCAATGCGCTCGAACACCGGAATGCGGTAAGGCGGCGGTTCGTTGGTTACCAAGGCGATTTTAGTCATGGACCTATGGTAGTGGCCGGCCCGCGCAAAGGACTGACTTACATCAGTAGCAAGGGAACCATCGGGCCCGGTCGGATTGCTCTTTCTCAAGGCAGGGTTTTAATTGTCCGACAACAATTTTCCGTCCGTCACCAGTTTTCCCGGCGAACAATCCTACTCAGGACCAGCCATGCCAACTCCCGCCTCAAGCTCTCCGCCGGCCTCTTCCGCACTCGATTCCTCGCACGCTTACCGTCCCGATGTGGACGGTTTGCGCGCACTCGCGGTCCTGGCCGTGATCGCCTTTCATGCCAGCGCAACGACGCTGCCCGGCGGCTTCGTCGGCGTGGACATCTTCTTCGTCATTTCCGGCTTCCTGATCACCGGCTTGATCGTCAAGGGCATCGAAGGCGGCAACTTCAGCTTCGCCGATTTCTACACGCGCCGCATCAAGCGCATCTTCCCGGCCTACATGCTGGTGGCCATGGTCACGCTGGTCGTGGCCTCGTTCCTGCTGATTCCGAACGACTACATCTTCTACACGACCTCGCTCGCGGCTTCCTGGGCCTTCCTGTCCAACGTGTTTTTCTCGATGCTGAGCTGGGGCTACTTCGGCCAGCGCACCGAAGAATTCCCGTTGCTGCACACGTGGTCGCTGTCGGTCGAGGAACAGTTCTACTTCCTGTTCCCGCTGGTGATGATCGGTTTGTACCGCTACCTGCGCGCCTACGTGGTACCGGCGCTGGTCGTGCTCACGCTGGTCTTCGTCACGATCTCGGAAATGAAGACGGGCGAGGTCAAGACCTACTTCCTGCTGCAGTCGCGCGCGCATGAATTGCTGATCGGTGCGCTTACCTGGTTCCTGACCCAGCGCGCCCCGATGCGCAGCACCGCGCTCGCCAATTTCTGGATCGCCGCCGGCATGGCCCTGATGATCGGCTCGATGTTCCTGTTCAATCAAGACACGCCCTTCCCCGGCATCAATTCGCTGTATCCCTGCATCGGAGCCGCACTGGTGATCTACGCCGGGCGCACGCCGAATTCACTCACGCCGGTGCTGCGCCACCGCGTGCTGGTCGGCATCGGCCTGCTGTCGTACTCGCTCTACCTGTGGCACTGGCCGATCTTCTCCTTCCTGCGCTATCGCCGCATTGAGCTGAGCTGGGATGTGGCGCTCGCTGCCGTTGCGCTGGCTTTTGTGCTCGCAGCGCTGACCTGGCGCTTCATCGAACAGCCGGTGCGCAAGCAGCGCAGCCTGCGCTTCCGCCGAGCCTTCGTCCAGCTCTATGTGTTGCCGGCAGCCCTGTTCATGAGCGTGGGCCTGTATTCCTACGTCACCGAAGGCGCGCCGCTGCGCTTTCCGAGCGAGATGCGCGATCTGATCGCCAGCTATTCGTTCGAGCGCGATCTCGGCCGCAACTGCTCGATCCGGGACGAAGACTATCGCCGCATCGACCTGGCCTATCTGACAGAACGCTGCGCCTTTGGCGACATGAACCGCGGCCGGCCCGAGGTCTTGTTGATGGGAGATTCACACGCCCACCACTTCAAGCCCTTCGTCGAACATCTGTCACACCATGCGCGCCTGAAAGCCGTCTTCCACGTGCAGGGAAGCTGCTACCCGACCGATCTGCAAGCGTCAATGCCGGGCCTGATGCAAGCCGGCGCCACCGAACAGAGCACCTGCCAGCGCCGCAATGCGGATCTGCTCGCTATCGCCGGTCAGTTCCGCTATGTGGTGCTGGCCGGTTTCTGGTCCAAGATTCCGCCCGAG
>DATBUE010000204.1:0-1744 GCA_036516375.1 Noviherbaspirillum sp.
CGTGTTCGCGGGCTTGGCCTCTTTCGCGCCGCGCAGCAAGGCGCCGATCTGGCCGGAAAACGCGAACAGCACGGTGGCGAACAGCAACAACCAGGGAATCAGCTTGGCGAAGGTTCCATCCTTGGTCGACAGCAGCAACAAGCCACCGCCGATGCCGCCGATGAAGGACACCACGCCCATCGGGATCAGATAGCGCTTGTAGCGCGCAAGTTCATGGCGATAGGCCCAGGCGCCGGACAGGCTGGCCGGCCACAGGGCGACCGAATTGCTCGCATTGGCCGCCACCGGCGGCACACCGGCAGCCAGCAGCGCCGGGAACGAGAAGAAAGTGCCGCCGCCGGCCACCGAATTGAGCGCGCCGGCCATGAAGGCGGCCACGGCAACGATTGCGATTTGAAACACGTCCATTACACCCCTCCCTGGGCATTGGTCTTGAATTGGCTACGCAGGTAATCCAGCAAAGCCCGCATGTCGGAGCCGCTCGCGTTCGGTGCCACGCCCAGTTCCTCCAGCGGCGCGCCGCTGCGGTTGACCCAGAACGTGGTGTAGCCGAACCAGGTCGCGCCGCACACATCCCAGCCATTGCCGGAGACGAAGAGAATGTGACGTGCCGACAGGCCGAACACATCCGGCGCGAGCTGGTAGACCTCGGGCGCGGTCTTGTACTTGCCCACCGCGTCAGCCGACAGCACATGGCTGAACATGCCGTCCATACCGGCTGCGGTGATCGCGGCGTCCAACATTTGCGGGTTGCCATTGGAAAGAATGGCCAGCTTGAAACCCATGGCCTGCAACTGCTGCAGCACCTCGCGGTTTTCGGGGAAGGCGTGCAGGTGTGCATATTCCCCCATCAGCGCGTTCTGCGCGTCGAGCGTCAGGTCCAAGCCCAGCTTCTTGCAGGAAAACACCAGCGCATCCTGTGTCACTTCCCAGAACGGTTTGTAAACCGCACATAGGGTCCGCAGGTGCGTGTACTCGATCTGCTTGTCGCGCCACAGTGCCGCCAGCGCCTCACCCTGTCCTGGAAACAGCTTTTCCGCGAGCGCGCCGACCGAATACACGTCGAACAGCGTGCCGTAGGCGTCGAAAACGATGGCTTGGATGCTCATGCGCTACAAGTGCCGGGTAAATAGGTATGTGCCGAGTATATTGATTACAAAAAGGAGAAACTGCTACGTTTAATCACTTTATTATTGCGTTTTAGTTTCAAATCAACGCCATGGATCACTTCAAGCAGATTTCCTCCTTCGTCGAGGTCGCCACCCGCGGCAGCATGTCGGCGGCTGCGCGCGCCGAAGGAATTGCGCCCGCGATGATCGGCCGTCGCATCGATGCACTGGAGCAAAGGCTGGGAGTGAAGCTGTTGCAACGCTCGACACGCCGCCTCGCTCTCACTGATGAAGGCTTGCGTTTCCTCGAGGATTGCCAACGCATCCTGGCCGACCTGCAGGACGCGGAAGCGGCAGTGGCCGCGCGCAGCACCCACGCAAGTGGTCACCTGCTGATCTCGGCGCCGGCCGGATTCGGACGCCAGCACGTGGCGCCGCTGATTCCATCCTTCCTCGCCGAGCACCGCGAGCTGAATGTCACGCTGAACCTGAACGACCGCGTAGTGGACTTGATCGGCGAAGGCATCGACGTCGCGATCCGCATCGCCGCGCTGTCAGATTCCAACCTGATCGGTGTGAAGCTAGCCGACAACCGGCGGGGGGTGGTCGCATCGCCGGACTACATCCGCCGTCAC
>DATBUE010000205.1:0-2175 GCA_036516375.1 Noviherbaspirillum sp.
CCATGCCGCGCGGGCCGTGCAATTGCCGGAGGAAGCGCGCCGCAGCGACATCCCGTACACGCCGCGCATCCAGGACGTGTATTCGCTGCGCTGTGCGCCGCAAGTCTATGGTCCGGTGTTCGATGCGCTCGACTACATCGATGGCATCGTCGCGCGCGAGATCAATTCCGCGACCGACAACCCGCTGATCTTCCCGAAAGACGGCGGCGGTTTCGAGATCATTTCAGGCGGCAATTTCCACGGCCAGTACCTGGCGCAGGCGATGGACTTGCTGGCCATGACGGTGACCGACCTCGGCAGCATTTGCGAGCGCCGCATCGCCCGCCTGATCGACCCGACCCTGTCCTGGGGCTTGCCGCGCAACCTGATGAGCGGCATGCGCGGCGTGAACACCGGCTACCCGGTGGTGCAATGCTCGATGAGCGCGCTGGTGATGGAAAACCGCACGCTGTGCATGCCCGGGAGCGTCGACAGCATTCCGGCCAAGGGCAACAGCGAAGATCACATCTCGAACTCGACCTGGTGCGCGCGCAAGGCGGCGACGGTGGTGGCGAACACGCAGTACATCGTTGGCGTGGAAATGCTGCTGGCCGCGCAAGGCTTGACGATGACGGAAGAGCTGTTGCCAGGCTTCGTGCTGGGGCAGGGCACGCAGGCGGCGTATGAAGAGATACGGCGTCAGATCCCGGCGTGCCTGGACGGCGACCGCTGGTTCCATGACGATATTGCGGTCGCGCGGTCGTTCGTGACGAGCGGGTCGGTGCGCAGGGCGGTCGAGGGCGTGGCAGGGGCGTTCATGCAGAGTTGAAGTTCAGCGTGGCCAGGTTTTGCCACGTCTGTTTACGGGGCTCCCCCCGGCACGGGAGCGACAGGTAGTGGGTCATGGTCGGCGAGCACTTCGTCGTGGCAGCCCCACCGAATCGATGACGGCTGCGAAGTAGCTGCAGCCGCAGGCACGTCCATGCGCTTCACGACTACCTGTCGTTCCCGCGCAGGCGGAAACCCAGCAAAGCCGCTTGAAAAACGGCGGCATCTTTGCAGAGGAAATACATCCCAGTCGCGGTAGCCCTCAAATCCCTCCCATGCACAGGTACTTGATCTCCAGGTACTCGTCGATCCCGTACTTCGATCCCTCGCGCCCCAGCCCCGATTGCTTGACCCCGCCGAACGGCGCCACCTCGTTCGAGATCAGCCCGGTATTGATCCCGACCATGCCGTAATCGAGCTTCTCCGCCACGCGCCACACGCGTCCGATGTCGCGTGAATAGAAATAACTGGCCAGTCCGTATTCGCTGTCGTTGGCCGCCGCGATCACTTCTTCCTCGGTGCGGAATTTCGCCACCGCCGCCACCGGGCCGAAGGTTTCCTCACGCATCACCTTCATCTCCGGCGACACGTTGCCCAGCACGGTAGGCTCGAAGAAGCTGCCGCCCAGCGCATGCAGCTTGCCACCCGCGAGCAACCTCGCTCCCTTGGCAAGCGCATCGGCCACATGCTCCTCCACCTTCTGCACCGCTTGCGTATCGATCAGCGGACCCTGCGCCACGCCTTGCTCGAAGCCGTTGCCGACCTTGATCTTCGCCGCCGCAGCAGCGAACCGTTCGACAAAGGCATCGTGGATCGACTCATGCACATAGAAGCGGTTGGTGCAGACGCAGGTCGCTCTTCGCATCCGCTGCGGAGCTCTCCTTCTTCCAGCTCCTGAGATCGAGGCGCGCATCCCCGACCATCGCGACGATGTCGGCCAGCGATTCCATGAACCAGCCGTCCCGTTGAGCGGGCGAGTTGGCGATGACGACCGGACGCCGGGCCTGGGCCTTCTGGATGTAGCCCTCGGCCTCCAGGAGACGAAGGGCGTGGCGGATCGTGATGCGGCTGACCCCGAAGCGCTCCGACAGGGCAGCCTCCGACGGGAGGGACGACCCGACGCTCCAGTGGCCGCTCTGGAGCTCATCCCGCAGGGCCGTGTAGATCGTCACGTAAAGCGGCTGGCGGGCTTCCTCGCTGGTGTTCTGGTTGGCTGCGGCTGATGCACTTGTGGGCGCCATGGCGTCTGCCCGTATGTTTCCTCTGGAGGGCCGGAGGCCCGAACCCTAGCAGATATCGCGCCGCAAGGCGCTTCGATTCCAAAGAGCAGAACGCAGAGGCGGCCCGATCAGCCGAAGGGTTGCAGTC
>DATBUE010000206.1:0-7442 GCA_036516375.1 Noviherbaspirillum sp.
TTACAGCCCCGACTTCAATCCCATCGAGCAAGTCTTTGCCAAGTTCAAGACGCTCCTCAGGAAAACAGCGGCCCGTACGAAGGAGGCGCTTTGGTCTGCCTGCGGTGCTTTGCTCGATCAATTCCAGCCCGACGAATGTGCCCGATATATTTGCCATGCCGGTTATGGCAGGTCAGGATGAAAACGCTCTAGCGTTACCGTCAGCAGCGGCGGGCAGCGTCTAAGTACCCGCGGAAAATGAATTGTGAGATGGATGGGGCTTTGGGCGGATGCGATGCAAGGCGCCCGGCTCGCCGCAGTGTGAGCACTGCAAGAGACGGGCAACGCAGCAGCGCGCCAGCCAAAGCCGCATACATCCACAATTTGTTTTGCGTGGGTACTTAGAAATGGGCCACGCGGAATTCAAGCTGCTGCATTTCCTGATGACCTTCCCCGAACGCGTGTTCTCGCGTGAGCAATTGCTGGACAAGGTCTGGGGCGACCACGTCGTGATGGAAGAGCGCACCGTCGATGTGCATGTGCTGCGCCTGCGCAAGGCCCTCAAGGGACACCAGCACCTGGTCCGCACCGTGCGTGGAGTGGGTTACATGCTGACGCTGCGCTGAGCGCGGTGCATGCTGCTCCTTATCTGAACCGTCAGCTCACCCAACTTGCGAGCAATGGACGGGGCTGGCGCGTTATGCTGCACGCATGATCCGCACTACGCCCGATCCACGTCCGCTGCCGCCGGAAAGACCAGATCCGGCGGACTGCTGCAACAGTGGCTGCATGCGTTGCGTGTTCGTCATCTACGAAGAACAGATGGAAGCCTACCGCGCCGCCTTGCGCGAGTGGGAGAGCCGGCAGAGCAAGCCGCAGCAGCGCCCCTCTTGAGTGCGCGACACTGCGGATCGGAAGGCTCACCGCCGGAAACGGGCAAAGACTTCGAACTCCCAGGAGCGCATCGCCAGCAGCAGTGTGTACCCCTCGCGATGCTGCGGAGCCAGCTTCTGGTCCGCCTGATGCTGCTGCGCGAAATCCTGCGCCACGCGCTGCAGACGTTCAACGAAGGCTGGGGCCACCGCCTTGCTGATCGAGCCGTGCACCAGCATCAGCGATTCATCCTCGCGGTCGAATCCGCCGGAAAAATAATCGAGCACCGCGTGCTCGCGGAAGAATTCCATGACCGGGCCGTGCGGACGCCAACGGAAGGTCTTGGCCAGCTTCAGCCGGTAGCGGTTCAGCGGGCGCAATTCGATGATGCCGATGCGGTCCAGTTGCACCAGGCACTTGATTGCTTCGGCATCGCTCAATCGGTAATGCGTGGTCATCTGCTCCATCGTCCATTGCGACAGCACACAGATGGCTACCAGCAGCAGATGCTTGTCGGCCACCACCGCGCGCTCCTGCTCCAGTGTCAGCTCGGCCAAGAGCGGCTGCGCCTCGGCCACGCGTCGCGCCAGTTCGGCGAAATCCAACTTCAGTGCCTGGCAAATCGCATCCACACGCGAGAGCGGCATCTCGCCGCGCGCGAACATGCGCTTGACGCTGGACTCGGCCATGCCGAGCTTCTTCGCCAGGTCCGCGTAAGTCAGGCGCGCAGCCTTCAATTCATCCTTCAACGCAGTGATCAGGGCGGCAGTGGTGGTCATCGCAGTATCTTTTTTTGGTACTGAAAGGAGCAGATGCCGCACATCGTACCGAAGCGGTTGTCGCGTTGACAGCGCGATGTATAGTTGCGCCAGCTTTTTCCACGGGGACGACCATGAGCAGGGACAGCGCCGACAACATGCACGCAAGCGCAACGCCGCAACCACCGCAACTACCGCAACCACACGAACCAAACCAGTTCGCACTGCTCGGCCAACGCCGCTTCATGCCCTTCTTCTGGACGCAATTTGCCGGCGCGGCCAACGACAACCTGTTCAAGTTTGCGCTGACGGTGATGGTCACTTACCAAATCAGTGTGGGCTGGCTGCCGCCGGCGATGGCGGGTCTGGTGATCGGCGCCTTGTTAATCCTGCCCTTCCTGCTGTTTTCGGCTACCGCCGGCCAGCTCACCGACAAGTACGAAAAATCGCGCCTGATCCGCTTCCTGAAGACGCTGGAAATCGTGATCATGGTCGCCGGCGCCTGGGGCTTCCTGGTGGCGAACGTGCCGCTGCTTCTCGCCTGCATCTTCCTGATGGGCTTGCAATCGACGCTGTTCGGCCCGGTCAAGTTCGCCTACCTGCCGCAAGCGCTGGACGAGCGCGAGCTCACCGGCGGTAACGGCATGGTCGAGATGGGCACCTTCGTCGCGATCCTGATGGGCAATGTGGTCGGCGGCTTGCTGGTTGCCGTGCCCGAGGTCGGGCACATGCAGGTTGCGGTGGCTTGCCTCGTGCTGGCCGTGCTTGGGCGCATTGCCGCTGGCTTCATTCCGGCGGCGCCTGCGACCGACCCCGGCCTGAAAATCAACTGGAACCCGATCTCCGAAACCTGGCGCAACCTGAAGATGGCGCACCAGAACCTGGTCGTGTTCCGTTCGCTGCTCGGCATCAGCTGGATGTGGTTCTTCGGCGCCGTGTTCCTGAGCCAGTTCCCGAGCTTTGCGCGCGAAGTGCTGCATGGCGACGAGCAGGTCGCGTCGCTGTTGCTGGTGGTGTTCTCGATCGGCATCGGCATCGGTTCGCTGCTGTGCGAGACCCTGGGCCGGCGGCACGTTGAGATCGGCCTCGTGCCATTGGGCGCGATCGGCATGACGATCTTCTCGGGCGACCTCTACTTCGCCGCGCACGCGTTGCCGGACAGCGGCTTGATGAACGCTGCGCAATTCCTCGCCGTTCCCGCGCACTGGCGCGTGATAGCCGACCTGTTCCTGCTGAGCCTGTTCGCGGGCCTGTACAGCGTGCCGATGTATGCGCTGATCCAGTTGCGCGCACAACCGACGCATCGCGCGCGCATCGTCGCCGCCAACAATATCCTCAATGCGCTGTTCATGGTGGTCAGCTCGCTCGCGGCCGGCCTGTTGCTGACGCTCGGGTTCACGATTCCGGAAATCTTCTTGTGCACGGCGATTGCGAATGCGCTAGTGGCCGGCTACATCTTCCTGCTGGTGCCGGAGTATCTGCTGCGCTTTGTGGCATGGGTGATGTCGCACCTGGTCTATCGCTTCAAGGTCGAGGGTGAGCAACACATTCCCACCAATGGCGCGGCCATCCTGATATGCAACCATGTCAGCTTCGTCGATGCGGTGCTGCTGATGGCAGCCAGCCCGCGTCCGATCACCTTCGTGATGGATCACCGCATCTTCAAGACGCCGCTGCTGGGCACGCTGTTCAGGCTGGCCAAGGCGATCCCGATCGCCCCGCGTGCGGAAGATCCCGCAATTTATGAAGCCGCGTTCGAGCGCGCAGCACAGGTACTGCGGGAAGGCGACCTGCTGGCGGTCTTCCCTGAGGGCGCAATCACGCGCGACGGTACCCTGCAGCCATTCAAGCCCGGCGTGATGCGCATCCTCGAACGTGCGCGCGCGGATGGCCTCGAGGTACCGGTGATTCCGATGGCGCTGACCAACCTTTGGGGTTCGTTCTTCAGCCGTATCGAACAGGTAAACGGCCAGCAGATGGCAATGGTGCGGCCGTTCCGGCGCGGTTTGTTCAATCGGGTTGGTTTGCGTGTCGGGGCGGCGCTCGCGGGCGCGCAATGCGGGCCGGCGCAAATGCGCGAACAGGTCGCTCGGTTGATGGAGGCGGACGGGGGGTAGGCTCGGCCACCGGTGTGCGCCCGGCGTCGTTGTGGTTGCTCCGAGGGGCCGGGTGTTGGGCTTCCTGCGTCAGCCCAACCTACAGCTAGTGAATCCCCGGTCTTTTGATGCCCTTCGTCTCCCACAAGTCGAGCTCCAGGCCGAAATTCCAGCCGGGATAAATTTCCATTTTCCTGTCGACCTTTTCTTCCAGCCCCTTTCTTTGATCGGGACTTGCGAACGTCAGCTTGGTCAGCGTTTGGGCGGCCGCATCCACGACATGGCCGACCATGACCCCAACCGCCTCCACGCCGGGCACTGCGACCGATGACTTGGCCTTGAACTGTGCGTGAAGCCTGTTGCCCTTGGCACTGTCACCCTGAGGCCGGGGGGGGGGCTTTGAAGGATCGCTTGATACTGGCGCGTGCGGTTTGGCGTCGACGTGCGCTGCGGGGGGCGACGACAAGACAGTGGGTGTATGGGGTGTTGTTCTATTGATTGAAACCATGATTTCCTCTTCAGTCAGGCTGTGTGTAAGGCTGCGGGCATGTGCGCCGTCTTTCGGTGTCCGTGCAGTCCCCATCCATCCGGATAGAGCAGCGCCGGTTCATCCTGTTCCAGCAAGCGGCCTTCGTCATCGAGCAGCAGGCGGCTCGGTCGCTCGCAGATCCAGCACAGCTTCTCGTGCGGCGCAAACCAGCCGCCGGCGCGTGCCAGTTCCAGCAGCCCGACCACCGCTTCGGTTTCCTGCGCCAGGCCGTGCACGCTGCGGAAGTAGTCGTAGAACGCGAGCCAGTAGGCATCGTGCTGGCCGTAGCCGCTCTTCTGCGCGCTGTCGTTGCTGCTGGCCTTGACCGCTTCTCCGATGCGCATCGCGATGTTCTCCCAGATGCCGACCTGCAGATTACGCCACAGTTCTTCATAGGCACGCACGCGGATCTGGCTGCCGATGGCGGCGCGGATATTGGCCCAGGCCGCATCCATCGCACCGTCCCATACCTGCGCCTTCACGCACGCGCCGACGCATTCATTCATGCCGCTGCGAAAGCTGGTCTCGAAGGATGCGCGCTGGCGTGTCTGCACCAGTTGCCGCATCGCGCAGTCGAAGGCCTTTGCGAGCGGCGCGTCCACGCTCGTCCAGGCACTGGACCAGATGCTGTTCCAGACTGACTCGCTGGCGCGTGCGCGCAGGTCGGCTGTCATCTTCGCGGAGATTTTCGCGGTCATCGCTTCTCCGACGTCACGCTTGATCGCATCCATCAGTTCGCGCTTGACGCTGCCGGTATCGAACAGGCGCATGCTGCTGCGGAAGCAGTCGGCGATGTTGTTGCGAAAGTCGGTTTCGCTGGCATTCATCACGTTCTTCCACGCGGCCTTGACGAATTCATCGACAAAGCCGGGATCGAGCACGATGGCGCGCGCCACGCCCTGGGAAAAGGGCGAGCCGCACCAGACGATGTGCTGTGGCTCGGCGAGTCCGGCCGCTGCATACAGTTTCCTGATCGCGGCTTCTGCCGCGCGCCGGTCCGCCGGCTGCGTGGACAGGCCGATTTCCTTCCACGCGAGACGGACTTTGTCCAGCTCGCCGCCTTCTGCGGCGGCGGGGCCGGGTTGAGCAACGGTGGCTTGGACCATGTTCGTTTATGAGTGAATGGCAGGGTGTCTTTGCTTGAGTCGTTCCGTGGGACACAAAGTTCCAATTACGACAATCACCGCAGGCCGGTCGTCGAAGCGCCAGAAAAGTACCGCGAATCGATACTTCCAGTCCGATTGGCCGGCTCCTTCTTCATTTTTCGCCCCTCTCGGTCAGATCGCACCCATCATCCGCTCCGCCTTTCAACCACAACAAGGAGCAAGAAATGAAAGTACTGATCCACCGTGACACTTCGGCATGGCAGATGCAGGTCTGGATTTCGTTTTCGATCGCCGTGCTGCTGTGCGCAGTCGGGCTGGCCTGGTTGCCGGGACATGATCTCGACCGCGCCTTCATGGTGATGGGTTACTTCTTCTGCCTGACCACGGCCTTCGTGCTGGCCAAGACCGTGCGCGACAACGACGCGGCACGCGTGGCCGGCAAACAAATTGATTCCCCTCTGTTCAAGTACGTCGTGTGGAGCGGTTTCTTCCTCGCGATGGGCCTGACCGCCTGGGGCCTGGTGCGCATGGAAATCAACCAGACCTACAAAGCCTTTCTCGGCGTGAGCTGGCTGTACCTGATCACGACCGCCTTCACGCTCGCCAAGACCCTGCGCGACAAGCACGAAGCCGATCTGGCCGAGGCACGCCTGGTGCGCAGCGGTTCACAAATCCGTTCCGAACTCGAATAACCAGGGAGCCCACATGAAAACCAATCTGACATCCACCCTTGCCGCGGTCCTGCTGGCGCTTGGCTTGATGAGTCACAGCGCAGTGCGTGCGCATGACGCTGCATCCGAACTGAGCGCCCTGTCCGCGCTGCCGGTAGCCTCGGTGGTCGCTGCCGGCGGAGCATCGGTCGCGGTGCCTGCCAGCCTGGCCGTGGCCGGCTCGGTGCTGGTCGTCAAAGCCGTGGAAGTGACGGTACGCGGTACGGCGCTGGTGCTGGAAAGCCTGTCCGATGGCACACGCTTCAGTATCGAAATCATTGGCAGCGGCTTGGCGGCCGCTTCGGTGGCAAGCGGCACGCTGGTGAGCGTGAGCCTCATCGGCAGCGGCACCGTGCTGTCAGCCGCTGGGGAAGCGATCGCCTTCATCCCGAATGCGATCGGCAATGCCTTGCTCTACAACGAACGGATCACACACTGAACCATGAAAAAAACACTCTTTCTCGTTTGCGTACTGATGATGGGCGTGAGCCTGCAAGCCCAGGCCGGACGCTCGTGCGAAGCGCAGAAACTGAGGACGCAGGATCTGGTGCAGGGCCTGACACTGGCGCAACGGACCGCGCAGGCGCTGGATGCGAGCGGGCACGACGTGGTGCTGTTGGCGCGCGCAGGCCAGGACTTGAGCAAATATGGGGTGCACTATTCGCACCTGGGCTTCGCCTATCGCCAGCCGGACGGGCACGGCGGCCATGTCTGGCGCGTGCTGCACAAGCTCAATCACTGTGGAACGGCGGACGCGGCGCTCTATCGTCAGGGGCTCGGCGAATTCTTCCTCGACGACCTGTGGCGTTACGAAGCGGCCTGGGTCGCGCCTTCGTCAACGGTGCAGGCGCGGCTGCTGCCCCTGCTGCAGGATGGGCGCGCGGCGACGCGCTTGCATCACAAGCCGTACAGCGTAGTCAGCTATGCCTGGGGCCAGAAGTATCAGCAGTCAAACCAGTGGGCGCTTGAGACGCTGGCGCTCGCTGCCGATCCGATGATTGCATCGCGAGCACGTGCGCAAGCCTGGCTGCAGTACCAGGGCTATGAGCCGGCGGCGCTGACGATACGGCCAATCACGCGCCTAGGTGCGAGAGTGAGCCGTGCCAATGCCGCCTTCGACGACCACCCGAACGCCAAGCGCTTCTCGGATCGCATCGAAACGGTGACTGTGGAATCGGTGTTCGCGTGGCTGCAACGCGTGGGTGGCGGTGCCGTGCAGCGCGTACGATTGGAATGAATGCAGATCGCGGCATTTGCCTCGCATCGAAAATATGCTTAGGTAATGCTGGCGTATGTGTGTATAGTGGCCCGCAGCACTTGCATCAAGCCGTCATTGTTGGTCTCTCTCCCGTCTTGCCCGCTCATCGAGCAATTCCTGTTTGAATCCCTTC
>DATBUE010000207.1:0-1740 GCA_036516375.1 Noviherbaspirillum sp.
GCGCAGCGCGGCGCGCCAGCTGCTGGCCCACCAGGCCAGCACGCCCGCCAGCGCCGCGCCCGCCAGCCAGACCTTGCTGCCCATGAACTCCAGCGCTTCGGCGGGACTGGTCTCGGCGATGATCCCCAGGTGGTGGGTGGAGATGCCCTGGCCATAGTAGATATACAGGTAGAGTTCGGTCGGCAGGGCGAGGAAGGCCGGCAGCAGCAGCGGGTGGAACAAGGCCGGGCGCTTGAACAGGGCCCAGGCAGCGATCCAGGCGATGACTTCGACGCCCAGCACCTGGCCGGGACGCGGCACCGGCAAGCCCACCAGCAGCGGGAAGAAGGGCATCGCCGACAGCACCAGGTAGGTCAGCACGAGATACAGGTGGGCGGGACGCGGCAGCGGGCGCATGAGAGACGGACGGCAGGGAAAAGTCGGCTATTATCCAATCTTTATCGCCGGAAAAGCTAATCCGGCCCCGGAAGTGGGCAATCGTGCGCGCCGCCGCTTGTATCCGGACAGCCACAGATCGCCCCGCTTCGCCGTTTTTCCGGCCCTGCACTGCCTACGCAGCAAGCAAATCGGTTGACCGCCCCTTGTGAGAAGTCTATACTCGCGAGTTCTCGAATTTATTCTGCACATCGTATACGCACTCGCTGCCGCTCATCCGCTGAGTGGCTTTCGTCGCCTCCGCTGTCAGTCTTGAGTCGGGACTAGGTTTCAGTCCCCGGGCCGCGCTGTATCTGGTCTGGGTCATCAACGGTAGTAACTTTGTTGGATTAGGAACGATGCCAACCATCAATCAACTGATTCGCAAGCCGCGCATTGCTGCGGTTGTGAAGAGCAAGTCGCCGGCACTTGAAAACTGCCCGCAAAAGCGCGGTGTGTGCACCCGTGTTTACACCACCACCCCGAAGAAGCCGAACTCGGCACTGCGTAAAGTCGCCAAAGTGCGCCTGACCAACGGTTTCGAAGTCATTTCGTACATCGGCGGTGAAGGCCACAACCTGCAGGAACACTCGGTCGTGCTGCTGCGCGGCGGTCGTGTGAAAGACTTGCCGGGTGTGCGTTACCACATGGTCCGCGGTGCACTGGATACCCAGGGCGTGAAAGACCGTAAGCAAGCTCGCTCGAAGTACGGCGCGAAGCGTGCGAAGGCTGCGAAGAAGTAATTTCTTCGTAACTAATCGCGGTCCTCGTCACATCGAGGTCACATTAAAAAGTTAAGTTGAGCCGGCCGGAAGGCCGAGTAAGTGAAAGATCATGAGGGTCTTTCGCGAGTGCGGTTAAAGCACTCAACTGAAGATAGGAAGGAATTGAAATGCCACGTCGTCGTGAAGTACCCAAGCGCGAGATTCTGCCGGATCCAAAATTCGGCAACACCGATGTCGCCAAGTTCGTCAACGTTCTGATGCTGTCCGGCAAGAAGTCGGTCGCTGAAAACATCATCTACGGTGCGTTTGAATACATCCAGACCAAATCGGGCAAGGACCCGCTGGAAGTGTTCGCGGCCGCGATCAACAACTGCAAGCCGATGGTCGAGGTGAAATCCCGCCGCGTCGGCGGCGCCAACTACCAGGTGCCAGTGGAAGTTCGTCCGGTCCGTCGTATGGCGCTGTCCATGCGTTGGTTGCGCGAAGCCGCAAACAAGCGCAGCGAAAAATCCATGCCACAACGCCTGGGTGGTGAACTGATGGAAGCGGCTGAAATGCGCGGTGGCGCAATGAAGCGCCGTGACGAAGTGCACCGCATGGC
>DATBUE010000208.1:0-5286 GCA_036516375.1 Noviherbaspirillum sp.
CCGGGAAGTTGACCAGGTCGAGGCGGCGCTGCCAGGCTGGCGACAGACGCTGGCGCGCCAGGTCGAGCGCGACGTGGCCGCGCAGATGCAGCAGATAAGGCCCACCGAGCAGGAAATAGGGACCGAACAACAGGATCGCCAGCTCCATAGCCCAGATCGTGGGCGCATCGAAGACGTAGCGTGCGACCACCTCGTACAGCATCACCGGCACGATGATGGCGATGAGCAGCATGGTCGCGAAGAAGATCAGACGGTTGAACCGCGTGATGGCGGCGACCGGCAAGGCTAGGAATCGTGGCAAGACAGACCTCACGGGAGTGGCACGGGTGCGGCGACACCGGTGGCGCGCGCAACAGCGGCGGGCGCGCAAGGACCATGCAGCTCACCGACGCATGCCGGCGCACCGCACCCTTGACGATTGCAGCGCAAGGCTGCAATCGCTACCGATGCTTCCTGCTTAAAGCGGACAGTCGGGGCGGATGAACCGCCTCAGAGCAGTCCCAGCTCCTTCATGAAGGCAACCTGGCTGTCGAGAATCTTGACCGCGAGCGGGTTGTTCTTGGTCGCGGCACGCCACGCTTCCATGGCCTTGGGCCGGGCGGCAGCGACTTCGGCCGGGTCGAAGCGGATGATCTCGCACCCCTTGGCGGCGTACTTGGGCAGCACGGCCACGTCGTTGACCAGGTTGCGCTGGCGCAGCGCGGTCGAGACTTCGCGCGCGGCTACGTCCAGCGCGGCCTTGAACTCGGGCGGCAGCTTGTCGTAGGCGGCACGATTGGCCACATAGGACGTGGCGGTGGTCGGTTGGTGGAAGCCGGGCACGATCACGTACTTGGCCACGTCGGCCAGGCCGGCTTCGAAGTTCGCGGTCAGGTCGCCACGGTCGGCGAAGTCGATCACGCCCTTGTCCAGCGCTGAATAGACTTCACCGGTGGCAATCGAGGTTACCGACACGCCCATCGCCCCCATCACGGCCGAGGCCAAGCCAACGAAGCGGCCCTTCTTGCCCTTCAGGTCGCTGATCTTGCGGATCGGGACCTTGGAATGCAGCGGCTCCTGGCCGTAGATGGTCGGGGCAATGTAGTGCAGGCCGGCCGGTGCGTAGGCCTGGCGTGCCAGTTCCAGCCCGCCCTTTTCGTAGAACCAGGCTTCGTACTCGTCGCTTTCCTGGAAGCCGAAGGGAATCGTGCTGGTGAAGGAGAAGGCAGGAATCTTGCCGGCTTCGTAGCCATCGAAGGTCTTCATCAGTTCGAAGGCACCGCCGCGCACGGCATCGAAAGCCTGGGCCGCGGGCACGATCTGGCCGGCCGCGAACAGATTGATCTTGAAGCGCCCGCCGGTCAGCTCGGCCACGCGTGCAACGAACTTTTCCTCGAACTTCTGCGGCGTGGTGCCGCCATCCCACAAGGCCTGCATGCGCCAGGTGACGCTGGCTTGGGCCCGGGCAACCTGGGGTGCGACGATACCGGCCACGGCGGCGCCGGCCAATGCGGATTTCATCAGACTGCGGCGCTTCTTGCCTTGCTCATTCATCCTTGTCTCCTTTGGTTTTGTAGGTGACGCACACGCACGAGCAGGAAAGCAGGAATGCAGGTTGCCTGCGTTTCCTGCGCCTGCCCGACGGCAGCGACCGACAGAGTGTAGCCCTACTGAAAAAAATTCATAGATACAGTCTGGTTACGGTTGAAAGAACCGTTACCATCCATGAACAGAGAAGATTTCGGAGATTGCCATGCCCGACCCTCGCCCCGCCGACGCAGCCCAAACCAAGGCCGAGATGCTCGCCACGCGCCTGGCCCAGGCCATTGAGAACGGCATGATGGCTCCGGGCGCGCGCCTGCGCTCGATCCGCGCCTGCGCCGACAAGGAAGGGCTGTCGCGCAATACCGTGATCGAAGCCTACAACCGGCTGATCGCGCGCGGGTACATCGAGGCGCGCATCGGCTCCGGCTACTACGTGCGCAAGCGGGCGCTCCCGAACGCTGGCTTGGCGCCGCCGCACGTGGTGGAAGCGGTGGACGTGGTGTCGCTGCTGCGCGAGCAACTGGAGCAGCACTACGAAGTGCGCGTGGGCGACGGCCGTCCGCCCGCATCCTGGACCGAGGAGACCGAGCTCGGACGCCATCTGCGCGGCGCACGCAGCGCGGCCCTGACCAACATGAAGCACGGTTACGGCCTGCCGCTCGGTTACCAACCGCTGCGCGAAACCATCGCGCGCCTGCTCCACGAGCGCTCGATCCAGGTCGACGCCGACCAGATCCTGCTCACCCACGGCGCCAACCACGCGCTGGACCTGATCGTGCGCCACCTGCTGCAACCGGGCGACGTGGTGCTGGTCGATTCGCCCGGCTACTACCCTCTGTTCGGCAAGCTCAAGCTGGCCAAGGTCGAGATGATCGGCGTGCCGCGCGCGGCCGACGGCCCGGACATGGATGTGCTGGCCCAGCTCGCGACCGCACACCGGCCCAAGGCCTTCTTCACGCAATCGCTGGCGCACAATCCCACCGGCGGTTCGATCTCGCTACCGAAGTCGCATCGCCTGCTGCAACTGGCAACGCAGCACGACTTCCTGATCATCGAGGACGACCCCTTCGCCGATGTGATGCCGGCCACCGCGCCGCGCCCGGCCGCGCTCGACCAATTGGAACGGGTGATCTACGTCAGCAGCTTTTCCAAGACCCTCTCGGCCGCGCTGCGCGTGGGCTACGTCGCCGCCGCGCCGCGCATCATGGATGCCTTGTGCGACCTGAAGATGGTGACGCTGGTGGCGACCTCGGATTTCGTCGAGCGTGTGGTGCACGAAATGATGGAAACCGGCCAGTACCGCAAGCACCTGGCGCGCCTGGTGGGCAAGCTGGAACAGGCGCACGGCCCCGCGCTGCGCGGTCTGGAAGACCTGGGGCTGGACATCTTCGCGCGCGGCGGACTCGGTTACTACCTGTGGTGCCTGCTGCCGCACGGCACCGACGAACTGGCGCTCACGCGCAAGGCATCTGAAGCCGGCATCTTCCTCGCGCCGGGCTCGGTGTTCTACCCGGATCGCCGCTCGACCACACCGGCCATGCGCGTCAATGTCGCCTACGCCTCCGATCCGCAGTTCCTGCAATTCCTGCGCAAGGCGCTCGGCTGAGCTACGGCGACGCAATACGCATGCAGTGACTGCGAAGCGCCGATGCACCGGTGTGCCGTCGGCTACCTTCTCAACGCGGCCACCTGCCTGCGCAATTCCTGCAGTGCCACCGGCTTGGCGACATGTCCGTCGCAGCCGGCCGCGGCGCAGCGCTGCACATCCTCCTTCATCGCATGCGCGCTCACCGCGAGCACCGGTGTCGTGCAGCCTTTGGCTCGTAGCGCGCGCGTGGCTTCAATGCCATCCATGCCCGGCATCTGGATATCCATCAGGATCAGGTCGAAGGGCCGTTGCATCCCTGCCTGCGCGCCCTGCCCTGTTCCTTCCTGGAGCGCCAGCGCGAGCGCTGAGCGTGCATCCTCGGTCAGCACCACGCTCGCGCCTTCATCGCCGAGCAGGCGTGCCAGCAACAGGCGATTGTCCTGCGAGTCGTCGACCACCAGCACGTGCAACCCCTGCAGCACGTGCTCGTGCGTGCCGGAGCCGGTCCGCATGCCTTGCAAATCCGGCATGACGAATCCATCCACGACCAGCGGCAGACTCAGCACGAACACGCTGCCCGTTCCGGGCTGGCTGCGCGCGAGCACGACATCGCCGCCCAGCAGTCGTGCCAAGCGGCGCGACAACGCCAGGCCGAGGCCGGTGCCGCCGAAGTTGCGACGGCTGCTGCCATCGATCTGGCTGAACGGCTGGAACAGCTTGTCATGCCACTCCGGGGCAATGCCCACACCGCTGTCCTGCACCGCGATCTCGATGGTCGGGGCGACCCGATCGGCATGGCTGCGCACGTCGATGTGCACGCCGCCGGCGCGGGTGAACTTCAAGGCGTTGCCGACCAGGTTGATCAGGATCTGTCTGACCCGCACCGGATCGGTACGCACTTGTTGCGGCAGGCCGTCGGCGACCGTTGCCGTCAGCGACAGCTCGCGCTTGTGGCTGTCGACCGCGAACAGGTGCACCACTTCCTGCACCAGCTCGCGCAAGCCGACCGCCTCTGGCTGGATCTTCAGATTGCCCGACTCCACCTGCGACAGGTCCAGCACATCGTTGATGATCTGCGTGAGCGACTGGCCGTTGCGCTCGATGATGTCGAGATAGCGGCGCCGTTCTTCCGGCGCCGCCTTGTCGCGCTTGAGCAATTCGGTGAAGCCGAGGATCGCCCCCAGCGGCGTGCGGATCTCGTGCGACATGTTGGCAAGGAAGGTGCTCTTCATCTGGCTGGCGGTTTCCGCGGCTTCCTTCGCCTTCTGCAACTGCGCACGCGCCTCGGTCTCGACCGACACATCCTTATGGATCAGCATGACTTCGCGCACGCTGGCCTGCTCGTCGACGATGGGATGGGCATGCGCCGAGACCCAGCGCGCCTGCCCGCTCAGGCCGGTCTGGGCCGGGTCGTAGTGAATCGTCGGCAGGGGCACCGACTCGCCCGTATAAGCGCGGCGGATCAGCGGCGCGATACCTTTCTCTTCAAGCTGCGGATCGCTCAGGACGCTATAGCCACCCAACACGTAATCCAGCGCCGGACTGCCGGTCTGCATCTGCCACAGCTCCTGCCACGCCTTGTTCACGCGCCGCGTGCGCCCTTCCATGTCCAGCAATTGCACGCTGAACGGCGATTGCTCGAACAGGGTGCGAAAGCGCAGCTCGGACTCGCCCAGCGCCTGCTCGGCCTGCTTCCTGTCCTCGATCTCGTGCACCACGGTCAGCGCGTACAGGAAAGCACCGCTGCTGTCGCGCACGGCGCTGGAGGCGATGCTGACCCATGCGGTGCGTCCATCACGCGCTACATAGCGCTTCTCGGCGTGATAACGATCCGTCTCACCCGCCACCAGCCGCAACAGTCCGCCTATATCACGCAAACGGTCATCGTGATGCGTGATGCGGGCAAAGTGCATGCCCACCATCTCGTCCGATGCGTAACCGAGCAAGGCGGCGAAACAGGTATTCACACGCAGGAACGCACCCTGCGCATCGACCATGCACACACCGGCAGGAATGGCGTCGAGCAAGGCCAGGGACTCGGGGCCGAGTTGCGGGAAAACGGGGGAAGGTGACATGAGGGAAATGGGCCGGTCTAGGCCGGCCCATCAAAGTAATCCTGCTCAGCAGGGTGCCACAGGGATGCGGGGTTTGCCAGCGGCGGGAAAGTTTTCGGG
>DATBUE010000209.1:0-2664 GCA_036516375.1 Noviherbaspirillum sp.
AGGGCGCGACGACGCGACATGGCGGCTACTGCGCTGCTTCCAATGTCTCCCGGTCGATTCGCTCCATTTGCGCCGCATGGAATACGTTCTCGCGTTCGATCTGGGACCGGCTAATGCGCAGATACTCGGCTTCCTGTTCCGGCGCCAGGCGCCAGGGGCCGGGACCTGTTGCGCCGGCCGGCTTCTGCGGGCGCGTCAACACCGCCCGGTCTTCGTTGCGGATGCGCGTCAGTTCCGCTTCATGGCGCGCCTTCTCGGCGGCGATCATGCGTTCGCGCCGCGCCTTCTCGCTGCGCGATTTCTCTTCGCTTTCAATTTGCCGCAGGTCCTGTGCGACCTGCGACTCGGTGAGGCGGCCTGTCTGGTAAAGCTTGCGGTGTCGCACGTAGCCCCACATGCGATAGGGTTCGCGCCCTCCGACAAGTAGCGGCTGCCCCTCCTGCTGCAACTGCTGCAGTTCCTTCCGGCGTGCCTCCAGAATCTTCTGGTCGCCATTCGATGAAAGCGCCGCAATCTCACCCTGCAGCTTCAGCATCCGGCTTCTCCGTTCCTTTTCACGTCCGCCGAAGACGAACCACGTCTCATCGTCCGGCACCATGCCGTGGCCGTCGCTGCGCAGGAAAGGCTTGAACCAGGCGCGCGAATCATGCACGTAGCGTTCGAACAGGATCCGCGCCGCCGCAGGCAGGGCGTCCTGTTGCTGGGTCATCCACTCCTCGCGCAACCACGTGTCCCATTGATGCTGCTTGTCTTGCATCACGCCGCGCAAGGATTTTTCCGCGCCCCACAAGCTGAGCGTGCCGAGCCATTCCAGTGCAATGCCTTTGCCTTGCAGGATCAGCGGAAGGATGGATTTTCCCTTCCTGAGCGAGTCGAAAACCAGCGCGAAGAACGGGTCGTCCAGCTCGTTGAACTTGGCGGGGTCGGCGCTTTGCAGGAACGCGATTTCCTTGCGCAACTCTTCCTCGGCGCCCCGCAAGTCCTCGGCATCCTGGTACTTCGATTCCGCCCCGCACTGTGCAAGGCCCGGCAAGCCTGCAATTCCTCCGGCGCGCGTGAGCAACTCCTTGCGCCAGCGCAGTTGAATCCCGGCGTGGCGACGTATCACGCGGTGCAGCTCTTCGCGCGGCTGGGTCTCGGTCGGGAACATGCTTGCGAACCGGGCATGCCCCTTGCCCTGTGTGGGTGGAATGCTGCCGCTGCGCGTGGCCGCGATATAGGAGTTGAAGTCCGCGCGCAGTTGCGGATCGATGTCGAAGTTCCTCAGCTTGTTCGCATCCATGGAGCTCGCAGGCGCTAGCGGAACGCCCGCCATGCGCGCTTCCCGATACATCTGCGCCAGCGGAATCTGCGAAAGCTTGCGCTTGTCGCCCTGTGCGCCCGCGCCCAGCGCGCGTCCCTGGTCCTCGGGCGCATAGCCTCCGCCCACATCCGAATGCACGCCGGGGTAGACGATCTCCTTGCAGTTCGGCGGCAGGACGTTGTTCTGGCACACCGAGTCGAGCGGAAAGGAGCCGCGCACCTCGTGCGCGGAAACCAGGTGCACGCAGCGACGCACCGTGTCCGGCACCGGCATGTGCGGATCGTCCGCCCATTCCGCGTGTCCATCGAAATGCGGCACTGACTGGGCCAGCCCTACCGACGCCACCGTGTCGAAAAGCCCGAGGAAATCGATCTGCAGCGGGATGCCCTGCAAGGCGCTTCCCCAGCGCCGGTTGAGCATGTTGACCCAGGAGCGCGCGGCAGTTGCCCCGCGCGAGAATCCGAACACCGAAAGGCGGATCTTGCGCAGCGACGGCTTGTTGCGGCCGTACTGTTTTATGGCCCCAGCCAGTTTCTTTTCATAGTCGGTCAAAAGCGCTTCGAACCTGTCGCGGTCGTAGCGGCCTGTCGTCCTTTCGAAGTCGTCCCACAGGGACTGCACCTGTTTTTGAAGCGCCTGGCCCGCGTAGGCGCCGAGCGAAACCGGCAGCGGCAGGAGCGGCACCACGCCCTTTGGCTGGTGGCTCTTTCGTAGCAGCGTGTGCAGGTCGATGGCGGGAGCAATGCCGGTCTTCAGGATCGCGGCATGGACCTGGTTGAGAAGCTGCAGCATGGCCCAGTCCAGGCGAATCTGACCAAGCATGGCGACCGCCAGCCCGCCGCTCTTCTGCAGGCCGGTGCCGCTATCGCCCGCATCCGGCATCGGCGTGCCCACGCCGGGAATGTAGATCTTGCGGTAGTAGGGGTAGTCCTGTTCCTTGACCGAAGCAGCCTTGAATTCGCGGTCGGGGAAAATCGGACGCGGCGTCTTGCTGCCGTTCGGGTTCACGCGCGGCAGCAGCTCGGGTTCCTTCTGGGCGGCAGGACGGCCGGGGAAGGCTTCGTACAGGCGGGCGACATTGCTGTGCGCGAAATTGGGCGTGTCGCGGTACTTGTTGTTGTTTGTGCCGTCGAAGAAGACGCCGATGTAGATGTCGGTTGTACAGGTGAGGAGGCGCTCTTTTTGAGTGCGGCCGTCTTCGATGCTGGCAATTTCAATATCAGCTTCCGTTTTCTCCAACTCCAGCGATAGGGTTCGGCAAGGTTCGGTAAATCGGACGTTCATTTTCTTGGAGCTCCCCACAGGACGTTCTTGCAAAAATTTTCATCTTCAAAATCGGTCATGCATCTGTCGGTCAGGAA
>DATBUE010000210.1:0-4036 GCA_036516375.1 Noviherbaspirillum sp.
CCAGTTCCGTATACTTCCGCCCCAAGCCTCACCAACTGATAGCAAGCCATGCTCCCCCCCGCCCCCTACGTCAACATCTCCGCCTACAAATTCGTCACCTTCAACGACACTGTTGAAAAGCGCCCCGAATTCCGCGCCATCTGTGACAAGCTGAATTTGAAGGGCACGATCCTGCTAAGCCCGGAAGGTATCAACCTGTTCCTGGCTGGCTTGCGCGAAGACATCGATGCCTTCCTAGCCTGGCTGAAGAGTGACGCACGCTTTGCCGACCTCGAACCCAAGGAAAGTTTTTCGGAAAAGCAGCCCTTCACCAAGATGCTGGTCAAGCTCAAGCGCGAGATCATCACAATGAAGAACCCGCTGATCCGCCCCGAGGAAGGTCGCGCGCCGACAGTGGATGCGCAGACCCTGAAACGCTGGCTCGACCAGGGCCACGACGACAAGGGCAAGCCGGTCGTGATGGTCGACACGCGCAACGCCTTCGAAGTGGACGTCGGCACCTTCGACAACACCATCGACTACCGCATCCACAAGTTCAGCGAATTCCCGGACGTGATTGCGCAGCACAAGGATGACCTGGCCGACAAAACAGTGGTGACCTTCTGCACCGGCGGCATCCGCTGCGAAAAGGCGGCGATCCACATGCAGAACGTCGGCTTCGACAGCGTCTATCAACTCGAAGGCGGCATCCTCAAGTATTTCGAGGAAGTGGGCGGCGCGCACTATCACGGCGACTGCTTCGTCTTCGACTACCGCACCGCCCTCAACCCCAGGCTCGAACCCACGGCCACCAAGCAGTGCTTCGCCTGCCGCGCCGTCGTCACGCCGGAAGAACAGCAATCGCCCGACTATGTGCCGGGTAAATCCTGTCCGCACTGCTGCAAGAACAAGGCAGCGGCGATGGTGGGCGAAAAGGCATAAGCCGGGGTGCGGCGCACCGCCTCACGTCCATGACTTCCTACGTCGGCCGCTTCGCCCCGTCACCCACCGGCCCCTTGCACAAGGGTTCGCTGGTTGCAGCCATGGCCAGCTATCTCGATGCTCGGGCACATTCGGGACGCTGGCTGGTGCGAATCGAGGACGTGGACGAAGCGCGCACCGCCCCGGGTGCCGCGGAACACATCCTCGCGTGCCTGCAAGCCTTCGGCATGCAGTGGGATGGCGAAGTCGTATGGCAAAGCCGACACACGCAAGCGTACGAGCAGGCCTGCCAGCGCTTGGTGGAACACGTCTATCCATGCGGATGCACTCGACGTGAAATTGCGGATTCGCGCCTGGGTGTAGCCAGCGATGGCGCAGCGATTTATCCCGGCACCTGCAGGCAAGGGCTGGCGCCGGGCAGAAGCGCCCGTGCGTTCCGGTTACGGGTACCGCCTTCCGGGCGTGAGGTAATCCGCTTTCGCGACCGCTGGATGGGGGAAGTACAACAGGATCTCGGTGCCGAGGTAGGCGACTTCGTGCTAAAGCGAGCGGATGGTTTCTGGGCCTACCAATTGGCCGTAGTCGTAGACGACGCGACGCAAGGCGTCACGCATGTCGTTCGCGGCGCAGACCTGCTGGACTCGACTGCGCGGCAGATTTATCTACAGCAATTGCTGGGTTATCCGACACCACAGTACCTGCATGTGCCGGTAGTGATGAACGCAGTCGGGGAAAAACTCTCGAAGCAAACCGGCGCCGCGCCGCTGGATGCGCAACGCCCGGTTGAGGAACTGGTCGCAGCGGCGGGATTCCTGGGAATCGATGTGGAGGCGGTGAATACGCCGGCAGCTTTCTGGGAACGTGCAGTGCCAGGCTGGATGGCTCGGCTGCGGCAACTCGATCAGTAGCGCAGCGGCGACCGAGCAAGTCATCCATCCACAGCCTCAACCAGGCTTCATCCACCCAGTAAGGTGCGCACGGATACTTTTACCAAAGCAGAGACCAAGCGACGGCGCGGCTCCGCTCTGGCCCCCGATACCAAGAATGCGCCAATCAGCGCTTGGGCGTACCACCCAGTAGCGCGGCTACCTTGTTCTTTTGTACTTTGCCGGGTGCGGGACGCTGCTCTTGCACCTCTTCCGGGACGGGCGCGGCTTCGGGCTCATAAGGCTTCAGGAACCACGGGTCTACGTGCTCCTTGCGGGGAGCATGGCTGCTGCGGCCGTACTGCGCACTGCGGCTGGCCGGACGCTCTTCGCTACGTGGGTGGCGCTCGGCACGGCCAGGTGCGAAACCGTTCAGTTCTAGCTTGGCGATAGAGTGCTTGATCAGCTTCTCGATGTCTGCAAGGAAGCGCGCATCCTTTTCCGAGTACAGCGAAATCGCATCGCCCGAGGCGCCGGCGCGGCCGGTACGACCGATGCGATGTACGTAGTCTTCGGCGTTGAACGGCAAGTCATAGTTGATCACACACGGCAGCTCGGCAATATCGAGTCCGCGCGCGGCCACATCGGTTGCAACCAGTACTTCGATCCCGCCCTGTTTGAATGCTTCCAGTGCCGCCATGCGTTCCTGCTGCGTCTTGTCGCCATGAATGGCCGAAGCCTTGATGCCTTCCTTCTCCAGGTGACGCGACAGACGCGACGCCCCGATCTTGGTGTTCGAAAACACGATCACCTGCTTCAGTCCGCGCTCGCGAATGATGTGCGCGACGGCATCGGCCTTCTCGCCCTCTTCCACCTTGTACAGCACCTGCGTGACCTTGTCGGCAGTGGCGTTGCTGCGCGCGACTTCGATCGTGACCGGCTTGTCCAGGAAAGTGTTGGCGAGCTTCTTGATCTCGGGCGAGAAGGTGGCCGAAAACATCAGGTTCTGCCGTTGCTTGGGCAGCAGATTGATGATGCGCTGCAGGTCGGGCAGGAAGCCCATGTCCAGCATGCGATCGGCTTCGTCCATCACCAGGATTTCGGTCTGCCCCAGATTCAGCGTCTTCTGCTGCACGTGGTCGAGCAGGCGACCCGGGGTAGCGATCACGATCTCGACCCCGGAACGCAGCGCCGCGGTTTGCGGCGCCATGTCAACGCCGCCGAAGATCACAGTCGAACGCAGCGGCGTATGACGCGAATAGGCCTTTACATTGTCAGCGACCTGATCGGCCAGCTCGCGCGTGGGAGTGAGGATCAGGGCGCGCACCGGGTGTCGCGCCGGCGAGGCGCTGGCACTGGCGTGCTTGAGCAGCAACTGGATGATCGGCAGCGAAAAACCGGCCGTCTTGCCGGTGCCGGTCTGGGCGGCACCCATCACGTCTCGCCCTTGCAGGACCACGGGAATGGCCTGGGCCTGGATCGGAGTGGGATGCTCGTAGCCTTGGTCTGCCAAGGCACGCAGGATGTCGGGGGAAAGCCCGAAGTCGGAAAAGCGGGGTGCGGCGGTGTGATGCGATGTTGCTGGGTTGTCTGACATGTCTGGGATTCGATCGGCCGACTATGCGGCATGAGGACGTTGCAAGGAGGACGCGCGCTGCGCCTGACGGCCGGGCCATGAGCCCGGTGCGGCGTCTGCAAGCTCTTCAGGCTCCGGGAAAATCCGGGGATGAATCGAGGGCCGCCGCTTGGATCTGGATCAGCCGGGCATTATACGCCTGTGCCGGGTAGAGGCAGGCGGCGCGCATACCGCAGCAGTCGCAGCGCAAACCGCCAGGGTTGGCAACTGGCGACACAGCATAAAAAGAACGGGCATGCAGCTCTGTGCCTAAGTACCCCCGCAAAACAAATTATGGATGTATGCGGCTTTGGCCGGCGCGCTGCTGCGTTGCCCGTCTCTTGCAGTGCTCGCACTGCGGCGAGCCGGGCGCCTTGCATCGCATCCGCCCAAAGCCCCATTCATCTCACAATTTATTGTGCGTGGGTACTTAGAGCCACCCCTTTAAAGGTGCTTCTGTAGAGTCCTGGCAAGAGTCAGGCACTGAATCAGTACTTCGGCATCCAAGCGGCACAGGAGGATGCCATGATTATGGATGCGGTGATAGAACGCTGCGCCCGGCATAGTCCGGTGACGGTCATGACGCGGCTAGCATTGCAGCATGCGTTGGAGCCGGAGTGGGTGGATGCCCTGT
>DATBUE010000211.1:0-12782 GCA_036516375.1 Noviherbaspirillum sp.
GGCCGTCCGCCGAAAGCCGCGGGCAACCACGGTATAAGGCGAGGAACAGGGCCACAGAGACGAGTCTTTGGGAGCGGCGCGAGTCGTTCACAAAGGGTGAAACGCGGTAACCTCCACCCGGAGCAATTCCAAATAGGCACGCTGTGATGTTGCTCGCGGAGCGTGCGGGTAGGAAGCTTGAGCCGTGGAGTAATTCACGGCCTAGAGGAATGGCTGTCAGCGCAGCGGTGGCAACATCGGCTGCGTCACAGAATCCGGCCTATCGGCTTGCTTTGCATTTTCATTCTTGAGGGGACTCAACGCGGTCCCGTCGGCGGCGAGCTAAAGTCCCTGTCACATCCCTCCACGGAGCCTGCTGGCCGTGGGATGAAAAACAGGAATGACAGAGGATGGCCGATCCCGGATGCCCCGGACCCCGGCGGCCGCCATGATGTTCGTCCAGAGCATCCGGCCGGCCTTCCCGCTTCCAAGCCTTCATCCCACGACCAGCAGGCTCCGTTTTCTTTGGCCCTTGCGTTTTTTCCCGCGGCCTTTTTCCAGTTTCCCTGTTCTGTTCCGGCTAGGTCGTGCGCATGGTCCGACGTTGCGGCTCCTTGCCATGACACCCGCCATGTCACGTCGCCGCACTCCTCGGTGTGCCACTTGTAGACCGGAACGAAGCGACTTGCCCTACGTCAAAGTTGCGCACTTCTGACGGGGTTTTGCACGTTTATTTTTTTGCAAACACATGTGTAGACCTGAGAGTCCACTTTCAGTGTGTCGGCTAAGTGCTTCATTCTCTTGATTTTTGGGGTGTAGAGTTGCTTTAGGGAATAGCCGTGAGTGCTTGACTCTATTGAGAAAAATACGATTTTGGACACCCGGATATTACTTGACCGCAAAAAATCCATCCTCTAAAGTGGGCGCCAGTGTGAAAAAGTGTGGATTTGTGGGGTAAAGAGGCGGTCCAAGGCTCGCTCAACCACAAGTCGCATGCAGCACAGGCAAACAAAACGGCAGCCAAACCAGGGCGCACACAGGGGCGATTAGGTGTTTCAAGGCGCATCAGCACTGAATCTCGATGCCAAGGGACGGATGACCATTCCGGCCCGGCATCGCGACGCCTTGACGGTTCAATGCGAAGGTCGCATTACCCTGACCAAGCACCCGCACGGCTGCCTTCTCCTTTTCCCGCGCCCGGTATGGGAAAGCCATCGCGAGCAGATCGCGGCTTGGCCGATGTCGGCGCGCGCCTGGCAGCGCATCTTTCTGGGCAATGCATCGGATGTCGAAATGGACGGCGCAGGCCGCATCCTGATCGCACCCGAGCTGCGTTCGGCAGTGGGGCTCACGCGTGACGTGATGCTGTTGGGCATGGGTAGTCATTTCGAAATCTGGGATGCAGGAAAACTCGCCGAAAGCGAGTCGGAGGCGGTCGCCGCCGGCATGCCGGACGTTCTCAACAACTTCTCGTTCTAGAGCCTGGTATGAGGTATTTCAGGGGCCGCGTTCACGCGGAAAGGGATGCAATGCAAGGCGCGGCGCGCAGCTCAGGGTGCGCCCCTGAGCAAGCGCTGCAACGCTGCAGTGCGCCCTTTCCGCGTGAACCCTCCGGGCAGCCCCGACAAGTTGTCGCCTGCCGCGTTGCGGCTCCTTGTCGTAGCACCGCTACGCCGCGTCGCCGCGCCTTGCATTCACCAACTTGTCGGGGTTGCGCGGCCCCTGAAATACCTCATACCAGGCTCAAGCCGTGACGAATTCAACAGCGGTGCCGGAACTGCAGCACCGTACGGTGCTGTTACAGGAAGCGGTGGATGCGCTCGCCATCGATGGCGAGCGTGCAAGCGGAACCTATGTCGACGGCACCTTCGGCCGCGGCGGGCACAGCCGGGCCATCCTGGCGCGCCTGACGCAGCAGGGCAGGCTGATTGCCTTCGACAAGGATCCGCAGGCGATTGCGGTGGCGCGTGGCATCGGCGATGCGCGCCTGCAGGTGGTGCATGACAGCTTCGCGACGATGGGCGCGGCGCTGGCAGGGCATGGCGTGCAGCGCGTCGACGGCGTGTTGCTCGACTTGGGCATTTCCTCGCCTCAGGTCGACGATGCGGCGCGCGGCTTCAGCTTCCGGCAGGACGGGCCGCTGGACATGCGCATGGATACCACGCGCGGCATGTCGGCAGCCGAATGGCTGGCGACCGAGGACGAGCAAACGATAGGAAAGGTAATCAAGGACTATGGAGAAGAACGGTTTGCTTTTCAGATTGCAAAGGCGATTGCTGCTCGCCGGGCAATCGAGCCAATTTCAGGCACACGACAGCTTGCCGAGATCGTGGCACACGCCGTCAAAACCCGCGAAAAGGGCAAGGACCCGGCCACTCGTACCTTTCAGGCTATCCGGATTCACATCAATAAAGAGCTTGAAGAACTCGAAGTAGGACTCGACGCAGCGTTTCGGGCCCTGACCCCGAACGGGAGACTGGCTGTGATCAGCTTTCATTCGTTGGAAGATCGCATCGTCAAGCGCTACCTGGCCGACAAGGCCAAGGTGGCGCAGCCCGACCGCCGCCTGCCGATTCGTGCCGTCGACCTGCCGCAGCCGCAATTGAAGCTGGTGGCGAAGATCAAGCCTTCCGAAGCCGAAGTCGCCGCCAATCCGCGCGCCCGTTCGGCCATCCTGCGCGTGGCCGAGCGCCTGCCGGATGCCGCAAGCGGAGGCGTGCAATGAACGCGCGCCTGAACCTGTTCCTGACGGCCGCCCTGATGGCGTGCGCGCTGCTGCTGGTGAATGCCCAATACCAGTCGCGCCGCCTCTTCATCGAACTGGAGCGCGCCAATGCCGCCAAGCGCCAGCTCGAAGTCGAATGGGCGCAACTGCAGCTCGACCACTCCACGCTGGGCAAGCACGCGCGCATCGAAGAGCATGCACTGCGTGACCTGAACATGGTGCGCATCACGCCTGCACGCACCCAGTACCTGAGCCCAGGAGCGCAGCCATGACGCGCAGTGCTTCGCGTACCGCCGCCGCACGCGGCGTGTCCTTCAGTTCCAGCCCGGTACTGGCGGTCAAGCTGCCGGTATGGCGCTCGCGTGTCGTGCTGTTCGCGTTGTTCGTCGGCTTCCTGGCATTGGCCGGGCGCGCGCTGTGGCTGCAGGGGCTCTCCACCGAATTCCTGCAGAAGCAGGGCGCCGCACGCTACGCACGCACGCTGGAACTGCCGGCCACGCGCGGCCGCATCACCGATCGAAACGGCCAGGTGCTGGCGTCGTCGCTGCCCGTGCGCGCGATCTGGGCCATCCCCGAGGATGTGCAGCAGGCGCCGCGCGAGAAATTGCTGGCGCTGGCCAAGCTGCTGGACATGTCCGAGCGCGACTTGAACAAGCGTCTGGACGTGGACCGCAGCTTCGTCTACCTGAAGCGTCAGGTAGAGCAGGACATCACCGACCAGATCGTCAAGCTGGACATCAATGGCATCGGCACGCGCCGTGAGTACAAGCGTTACTACCCGGATGGCGAGGTCATGGCGCATGTGCTCGGCTTCACCAACGTCGAGGATCGCGGCCAGGAAGGCATGGAACTGACCTTCCAGAAGACGCTGGCCGGCACCAATGGCAGCCGGCGCGTGATCAAGGATCGGCTCGGACGCATCGTCGAAGACATCGAATCGGTGCGCCTGCCGCACGACGGCAAGGATCTTGCGCTCTCCATCGACCGCAAGATCCAGTACATCGCCTTCTCGGCATTGAAGGATGCGGTCGAGAAGCACAAGGCCAAGGCTGGCGGCATCGTCGTGCTCGACGCGCGCTCGGGTGAGGTCCTGGCGCTGGCCAATCTGCCGACCTACAACCCGAACGATCGCTCGCGCCTGACCGGCGCCCAGTTGCGTAACCGCGTGCTGACCGACACCTTTGAACCCGGCTCCACGCTGAAGCCCTTCACCGCCGCGCTGGCTTTGGAAAAGCGCCTGGTGCGGTCGGACACGATGGTCGAAACCGCAGGCGGACGCCTGACGATCGGGCGCGCCACCATCGGTGACGCCCATGCGCACGAAAACCTGACCGTTTCCCAGGTCATCGAAAAATCTTCGAACGTGGGCACGGCGCGGCTGGCGCTGCAGATGCCGGCCGAAGACATGTGGAATCTGTTCACCACCGTTGGTTTCGGCCAGGCGCCCAAGCTCGGTTTTCCCGGCGCAGTGGCCGGACGCGTGCGTCCGCACAAGTCGTGGCGCCCGATCGAGCAGGCCACGATGAGCTACGGCCACGGCATTTCGACTTCGCTGATCCAGGTCGCGCACTCTTACATGATCTTCGCGCGTGACGGCGACATGATTCCGCTGACGCTGCAGCGCTCGGGCGACCAGCCAATCGGCCGGCGTGTGATCTCGGAAAAGACGGCGCGCGACTTGCGCCTGATGCTGGAAGCTGCGGCCGGGCCGACTGGCACGGCGCCGCGCGCACAAGTGCCGGGCTACCGCGTAGCCGGCAAGACCGGCACTTCGCACAAGCTGGTCAACGGCCGCTATGCGAACAAGTACGTCTCTTCGTTTGCCGGCTTCGCACCGGTCTCCAATCCGCGCATCATCGTCGCGGTGATGATCGATGAACCGACGAGCGGCGGGCATTACGGTGGCGTGGTGGCCGCGCCCGTCTTCGCGAGCGTGACCGCGAACGCCTTGCGCGCACTGAACGTCGCACCGGACTCCAGCGTGACCGACATCATCATTCCGGCCAATCCGGTTCTGGAGAGCACCTGATGAGCGGGCAGACCATGATCGACGAAATTGTGTCCTGGCTGCAGACTGCTGCGCCGGATGCGCGCCTGGTGTCCGACTCGCGCAAGGTCGGGCGCGGCGATGTCTTCCTCGCTTATCCGGGCGACGCCAGCGACGGACGGCGCTACATAGAAGCCGCACTGGCACAGGGCGCGGCTGCAGTGCTGGCGGAAGCCGATGGGCTGGAATGGAACCCGGAATGGCAGCAGGCCTACCGTGCGGTGCCCGGTCTTCGTCACCGCGTGGGTGAGATCGCGAACCGCTACTACGGCAGGCCGGACGCCGGTATGTTCACGGTCGCGGTTACCGGCACCAACGGCAAGACTTCGTGCACGCAGTGGCTAGGGCGCGCGCTGTCACGTCTTGGTTCGCCGACTGCCGTGATCGGCACGCTGGGCATCGGCCTTTTCCGCGGCGGCGTGCATGGCAGTTTGAGCATGACCGGCCTGACCACCCCGGACGCGGCCGTTCTGCAATGCGAACTGGCGAAGCAGCAGAAGGCAGGCGCGACGGCGCTGGCAATCGAAGCGTCTTCGATCGGCCTGCACCAGGGGCGGCTCAACGGCCTGCACTTCGACGTGGCCGTATTCACGAACTTCACGCGCGACCACCTGGACTATCACGGCGACATGACCGCCTACGAAGAAGCCAAGCGCATGCTGTTCGACTGGCCGGGCCTGAAGCACGCCGTGGTCAATCTCGATGACGACATGGGTCTGCGCCTGATCGAAGCGATGCAGCAAAAGAATGGCGGTGTGCAGTTGATCGGCTACAGCTTGCGCGGCCGTGCCGTCTCCGGCCTTTCCACGCTGTGCGCGTCCGACGTGCGCTCCAGCCATGGCGGCACCGCGTTCAGGCTGGAATCCTCGTTCGGCAATGCGAACGTGAAGACGCAACTAGTCGGTGAATTCAACGTCAGCAATGTGCTGGCGATTCTGGGCGTGCTGCTGGCCAAAGGCATTGCATTCAAGACCGCTGTGGAAGCGATCGAGGCCTTGACGCCGGTGCCGGGACGCATGCAGCAGGTCGGCGGCCAGGATGCGCCGCTGGTCGTGATCGATTACGCGCACACGCCGGATGCACTGGAACAGGCACTGAAGGCCTTGCGCCAAGTGGCCGAACAGCGTGGCGGTCAGTTGTGGTGCGTATTCGGATGCGGCGGCGATCGCGATCCCGGCAAGCGTCCGCAGATGGGCGCGGTCTCGGAGTTGGCAGACCACATCATCGTCACCAGCGACAACCCGCGCAGCGAGGAACCGGCGGCGATCATCAGTCAGATCACGGCGGGCATTGCACCAGCGCGAATGACGGCGGGCACGCTGCACGTACATGAAGACCGTGCGGGCGCCATCCTGTGGGCCGTGCGCCATGCCGCGCGCAACGACGTGGTGCTCCTCGCGGGCAAGGGACACGAGGCCTACCAGGAAATCAAGGGGAAGAAGCTGCCCTTCCTGGACGCAGACCATGCGGCGTTGGCGCTGGCTGCGCGGGTAACGATGAAGGGAATACATTGATGAAATCCACTCTGGCGCAATTGCTGGCCTGGGTGCCGGGCGCGGCGGCGAATGCCGATGCGGCCTTCGAAGGCGTCTCCACCGACAGTCGCAGTGCCGGCGCCGGCAACCTGTTCGTCGCCTTGCGTGGAGAGCGTTTCGATGCGCACGACTTCCTGAATGAGGTTGCGGCGCGCGGTGTCGCAGCGGTAGTCGCCGAGCGCGTGCCTGATGGTTTTGCCGTGCCGACCCTGCTGGTGCCGGATACGCGCGTTGCCTTGGGCGAGATTGCCGCCGGCTGGAGAAAGCAGTTCGCCATGCCGGTGATCGGCGTGACCGGCTCCAACGGCAAGACCACGGTCAAGGAAATGGTCGCCTCGATCCTGACCGCCGCCCATGGTGCCGAGCACATCCTCGCCACGCGCGGCAACCTGAACAACGACATTGGCGTGCCGCTGACCGTGTTCCGTCTTGATGCCCACTGCAAGGCGGCCGTGATCGAACTGGGCATGAATCATCCAGGCGAGATCGCGCTGCTGACGCGCATCGCGCAGCCGACCGTCGGGCTGGTCAACAATGCCCAGCGTGAGCACCAGGAATTCATGGCTACCGTGGAAGCGGTCGCGCGCGAGAACGGCGCAGTGCTGGAAGGCCTGGCCGCCGACGGCGTGGCCGTGTTCCCGGCCGACGACGAATACACGCCGCTATGGCGCAGTCTGGCTGGTGAGCGCAAGGTCGTCAGCTTCGGCCTGACTGCCGGGGCCGATGTTAGCGCCAGCTTCACGGCGAACGTATTCGGTAGCGACCTGATGCTGCGCGCACAGGGCAGGGAAGTGGCGGTGCGCCTGTCGGCCGCCGGTGTGCACAACGTGCGCAACGCGTTGGCTGCGGCGGCTTGCGCGCTTGCAATCGGCATTCCACTGGACGCCGTGGTGCGCGGCCTCGAAGCCTTCGCGCCAGTGAGCGGGCGCCTGCAGCGCAAGAGTGCAGCCACCGGTGCACTGGTGATCGACGACACCTACAACGCCAATCCCGACTCGGTGCGTGCCGCCATCGACGTGCTGGCCCAGTTCGCCGCACCGCGCGTACTGGTGCTGGGCGATATGGGCGAAGTCGGCAGCGAAGGCCCGCGCTTTCATGAAGAGATCGGCGCCTATTGCGCCCAGCGCGGCATCGAGCATCTGCTGGCCCTGGGCGAACTGACACAGCACGCGGTCGCCGCCTGTGGCGCCAGCGCCCGCCATTACCAGGACATCGACGCACTCAAGCGCGATGCGCAAGCGCTCGCCCAGAACAGCACCACGGTGCTGGTCAAGGGCTCGCGCTTCATGCGCATGGAGCGGGTGGTGCAACACCTGATCGACCCCCACACCACTGCCCACTCACAGGACGCGCACTGACATGCTGCTCTGGCTTGCCCAATATTTTCAGGAAGAGATCGGACCGCTGCGCGTGTTCGGTTTCATCACGTTCCGCGCAGTGTTCGCCACGCTCACAGCGCTCTTGATCGGCCTCGTTGCCGGCCCCGCCGTAATCCGCATGCTGACCCGCCTGAAGGTCGGCCAAGCGGTGCGCAGCTACGGCCCGCAGACGCATCTGGTCAAGACCGGCACACCCACGATGGGCGGCGCGCTGATCCTGCTTGCGATCGGTATCTCCACGGTGCTGTGGTCTGACTGGAGCAACCGCTTCGTTTGGCCGGTGATGATCGTCACCCTCGGCTACGGCGCCATCGGCTGGATCGACGATTACCGAAAGGTGGTCTACAAGGACCCGGAAGGCATGCCCTCGCGGCAGAAGTTTTTCTGGCAATCGCTGATCGGTCTTTCGGCAGCGATCTATCTCGCGTTCTCGGTGTCTGCCCCGAGCAATTCCGAAGTGTGGGACCTGTTCATCGCTTGGGTGCAGTCCGGCTTCAATAACTCGCTGCCGCCGAAAGCCGACTTGATCGTCCCCTTCTTCAAGACCATCAGTTATCCGCTGGGCGTGTGGGGATTTATCGCACTGACCTACTTCGTCATCGTCGGCACCAGCAATGCGGTGAACCTGACCGATGGCCTGGATGGCTTGGCCATCATGCCCACTGTGATGGTCGGTTCGGCGCTGGGCCTCATCGCCTACCTCACTGGCAGTACCGTGTATGCGAACTACCTGTTCATTCCCCATATCCCCGGCGCCGGCGAGCTGCTGATCTTCTGCGGCGCGATGGCGGGTGCAGGCCTGGCTTTCCTCTGGTTCAACGCGCATCCGGCCCAGGTCTTCATGGGCGATGTCGGCGCGCTGGCGCTGGGCGGCGCACTCGGAACCATCGCCGTCATCGTGCGTCAGGAAATCGTGCTGTTCATCATGGGCGGCATCTTCGTGGTCGAGACGCTGTCGGTGATGCTGCAGGTGAGCTGGTTCAAGTACACGAAGAAGCGCTACGGCGTGGGTCGCCGCATTCTCCTGATGGCACCCCTGCATCACCACTATGAACAGAAGGGCTGGGCGGAAACCAAGGTCGTGATCCGCTTCTGGATCATCACGATGATGCTGGTGTTGTTCGGCCTCTCCACATTGAAACTGCGTTGAAACCGCGTTGAACCGACTGCATAGATGAACTACCAGGGAAAACACGCACTCGTGCTCGGACTCGGTGAATCGGGTCTGGCCATCGCGCATTGGCTGGCACGTAACGGCGCGCGCTTGCGCGTGGCCGACACGCGTGCCGAACCGGCGCGCCTGCCCGAGCTGCGTGCAGTGGCGCCCGAGGCCGAATTCATCGGCGGTGCCTTCGATGCTGCCCTGCTGGATGGCATCGATTTCATCGCCGTCAGTCCGGGGCTTTCGCCAAATGCGGAACTGGCAACGATCCAGCCGCTAGCGGAGGAACGCGGCATTCCGCTGTGGGGCGAGATCGAACTGTTTGCCCAGGCCCTGGCCGTGTTGCAGCAGGAACGTGGCTATGCGCCCAAGCTGATCGCCATTACCGGCACCAATGGCAAGACCACGGTCACCAGCCTCACCGGGCTGCTGTGCCGCCGCGCGGGCTTGAGCACGCAAGTTGCGGGCAACATCAGTCCGGCCGCGCTCGATGTGCTGCGCGCTGTGCTCGATGAAGACACGCTGCCGCAGGTCTGGGTGCTCGAACTCTCCAGCTTCCAGCTGCATGCGACTTTCAGCCTGCAGGCCGACGCGGCGACCGTCTTGAACATCACCCAGGATCATTTGGATTGGCATGGCGATCTGGAGACCTACGCGGCGGCCAAGGCGCACATCTTCGGCGAGCGCACGATTCGTGTGCTGAACCGCGATGACGCGCGCACGATGCAGATGACGGTGCCGATGGCGCAGGTGTCCAGCTTCGGCATGAACGAACCGAAGCAGGCCGGCAGCTTCGGCCTGGTCGATGACAACGGCATGCAATGGCTGGCCGTTGCCGAGACCGCCGAGGACGAGAACGCGCCGAGGCGCCGTCGCAAGAACGACACCACCGAACTGCCTGTCACCGTGAAGCGCTTGATGCCGGCCGACGCCTTGCAGATCCGCGGTCGTCACAATGCTGCGAATGCGTTGGCGGCGCTGGCCCTGTGCCGCGCGATCGACCTGCCGCTGGCGCCGCTGCTGCACGGCCTGCGCGAATACCGCGGCGAACCGCATCGGGTGGAACTGGTCGCCAATGTCGGCGGCGTGGATTACTACGATGACAGCAAGGGCACCAACGTCGGCGCCACGGTCGCCGCATTGAACGGACTGGGAGCCGGACGGGATGAAGCGAACCTGGTGCTGATTGCCGGTGGCGATGGCAAGGGCCAGGATTTTTCTCCGCTGGCCGATCCGGTCGCGCGCCATGTGCGGGCCGTGGTCCTGATCGGCAAGGATGCGCCGCAGTTGCGCGCGGCGCTGGCTGATAGCGGGGTCGAACTGCTCGATTGCGCCACCCTGGAAGCCGCCGTGCAGAAGGCTGCCGAATTCGCGCGGCCCGGTGATTCCGTGCTGTTGTCGCCGGCCTGCGCCAGCCTGGACATGTTCCGCAATTACGCCCATCGCGCCGAAGTCTTCGTCGAAGCCGTGCGCGAACTGGCGCTGGCGCGCGGGGAGGTGCTGGCATGAGATTCCCCTTCCAGTTCGCGCTGCCTTTTTCCTCGTCCGCGAAATCTGCACCGCTGCCCGGCGTGATGCAGCAACGCTCGCGCATGATGGAGTACGACCAGCCGCTGGTATGGGTGGTGGTTCTGCTGATGCTGTTCGGGATGGTGATGGTGTATTCGGCTTCGATTGCACTGCCGGATTCGCCCAAGTATGCGAACTACAAGAACGGCCACTTCCTGATGCGGCAGACGATTTTCGTCGGCACTGCGTTGGTTGCAGCCTTCCTGACTTTCCGCGTGCGCGTGGAAACCTGGCAGCGGCTTGCCCCCTGGCTGTTCGTGGCCGGCATCCTGCTGCTGGTGCTGGTGCTGGTGCCCGGCATCGGCAAGGGCGTCAATGGCGCGCGTCGCTGGATTTCGCTGAAGGTGCTGAACATCCAGCCCTCGGAGCTGATGAAGCTGTTCGTGGTGCTGTACGCGGCCGATTACACGGTGCGCAAGCAGGAATACATGCACCGCTTGACCAAGGGCTTTTTGCCGATGGCCGGCGCGATTGCGCTGATTGGATTGCTGCTGCTGCTGGAGCCCGACCTTGGCGCATTCGGTGTGATCGTCTGCATTGCGATGGGCATCCTGTTCCTTGGCGGGATCAACCTGATCTGGTTCGGCGGCATCGGCGCGACGCTGGTCGGTGTGTTCACCACCGTGATCCTGCTCTCGCCGTGGCGGCGCGAGCGCATCTTCGCTTATCTCAATCCTTGGGAGGAGAGCAATGCGCTGGGCAAGGCATACCAGTTGTCGCATTCGCTGATCGCCTTCGGCCGCGGGGAATTGTTCGGCGTGTGTTTGGGCGGCAGCGTGGAAAAGCTGCATTACCTGCCGGAGGCGCATACCGATTTCCTGCTGGCCGTGATCGGCGAGGAGCTGGGCTTTGCCGGCGTGCTGGTCGTGGTTGCCTTGTTCTACTGGATCGTCAAGCGCGCCTTCGACATCGGGCGCCAGGCGATTGCGCTGGACCTGACCTTTGCCGGCCTGGCTGCGAAGGGCATCGGCATCTGGATCGGAGTACAGGCCTTCATCAACATGGGCGTGAATCTGGGATTGTTGCCGACCAAGGGATTGACGCTGCCCCTGATGAGTTATGGCGGATCGGGCGTGTTGATCAATTGCGTCGGACTGGCGATTCTTTTGCGTATTGACTTTGAAAATCGCGTTCTCATGCGCGGAGGCCGCGTATGAGAACGCGATTTCGGTGGAGGCTAACTTTGCGCAGCAAAGTTAAGGGAGCGCTAGCGAGCGGCCGGAACCAAAACAGAGTGTTCATGCGCGGAGGCCGGGTATGAAACGGCTCCTGATCATGGCAGCCGGCACTGGTGGCCACATCTTCCCAGGCCTGGCAATTGCGCAAACGATGCGTGCACGTGGCTGGGATGTGAGCTGGCTCGGCACGCGCCACGGCATGGAACGCGATCTGGTGCCGAAGCATGGCATCGAGATGGACACCATCGATTTTGCCGGCATGCGCGGCAAGGGCTTGCTGCATACCGGGCGCGGGGTGTTCAAGCTCGGCACGGGTTTCCTGTCCTGTCTGAACGTGATCGGTCGGCGCAAGCCGGATGTGGTGCTCGGCATGGGCGGTTATGTGACGGTGCCGGGCGGCTTTGCGGCCCGGTTGCGCGGTGTGCCGCTGGCGCTGGTCAATGCCGACGCCGCACTGCTGCTGTCGAACAAGACCCTGGTGCCCGCTGCCTCGCGCGTGCTGTTCGGCTTCCCCGCCGACTTCGGCAAGGCGGCATCGAAGGCGCAGGTGACCGGCAATCCGGTGCGCGAGGAAATCCTGGCGGTGGCTGCTCCGACCGAACGTTATGCCGGGCGCACCGGCCCCTTGTCGGTTCTCGTGGTCGGCGGCAGCCTGGGGGCGAAAGCCCTGAACGAATGCTTGCCGGCTGCGCTGCCGCTGATTCCGGCCGAGGTACGTCCACGGGTAACGCATCAATCCGGCAAGCAGCACGTAGATGTCTTGCGCGCTGCCTATGCCCAAGCCGGAGTCGAGGCGGAAGTAATCGATTTCATCGATGACATGCCGCGCCGCTATGCCGAGGCTGATCTGGTGATCTGCCGTGCCGGTGCCATCACGGTGTCCGAGTTGACCGCCGCTGGCGTCGCAAGCGTATTGGTGCCGCTGGTGGCATCGACCACGTCGCATCAGCGCGACAACGCGCAATGGATGGCGGCGCAGAACGCGGCGCTGCATCAACCGCAGGCTGAACTGAGCCCTCAAAAACTGGCGCTGCTGCTGCAGTCGATCACGCGCGAGAAGTGCCGCGCGATGGCCGAGGCGGCGCGCGCGATAGGGAGGCGCGACGCGAACAACGCGATCGCCGACGTACTCGAAGAATTGGGCAACAAACGATGAAACACAAAGTCAAGAACATCCACTTCGTCGGCATCGGCGGATCGGGTATGAG
>DATBUE010000212.1:0-11393 GCA_036516375.1 Noviherbaspirillum sp.
CGTTTCCCCGGTCACCGGCACCCTTGCCAGCCCTGAGCTCGAAGGCACGGGCACGCCCATCGAGTACGCAGTGAAGATGCGTTCCTTCAAGCAGGACGACCTGTGGTCGGCCCGGCTGGCGCGCGGCGTGCTGCGCGGCGATGAAATTGACAGCCTGGCCGCCATCGTCGCTGCTTTTCATCAGCGCGCCGAACGCGTGCGTGTGCAGGACCCATGGGGCAATCCGGAAGTCGAGCGCGAGATTGCGGAGGAAAACTACGGGGCGCTGGACCAGTTGTTGCACCGCGCGGAGGAGCGCAAGACCGTGGCTGCATTGCACCTGCGCGACCGCGCCGCGCGTGCCGGCCTAGATCGCGTGTTCAGGCAGCGAAAGCGGGAAGGTTTCGTGCGCGAATGTCATGGCGATCTGCACGCGGCCAACGTCCTGACCGAGGATGGCGTGGTGCAGGTCTTCGATTGCATCGAATTCAACGAGCGCCTGCGCTGGATCGACGTGATCAACGACATCGCCTTCACCTGCATGGACTTGCAACGCAGGGGGCGTCCGGATCATGCGGCGCGCCTGCTCAATGCCTATCTGGAACGCACCGGCGATTACGACGGTCTGGCCGTGCTGCCTTACTACCTTGCGCAGCGCGCGCTGGTACGCTGCAAGGTCGCGCTGCTGCGCATGCGTCAGGCTGGCAGTCCCGCCAGTCATGGCGAGAATGGGCAAGTTGCGTCCTGTCTGGCGCTGGCACAGGAAAGCATGCGTGTGCGCAAGCCGGTGCTGATGATCATGCATGGCGTTGCCGGGAGCGGCAAGACCGTGTTCTCGCAGCGCTTGCTCGAGCGCATCGGTGCCATTCGCCTGCGTTCCGACGTCGAGCGCAAACGCATGCACGGCCTCGCCGCCGAAACCCGCGCCGGCAGCCATGCCTATGGCAGCAAGGCGACGCAGGCAACGTATGAACGGCTGGCAGCGCTGGCGCGCGTGGTGCTCGGTGCGGGATTCACGACCATCGTCGATGCCAGCTTCCTGCAGCAAGCAAGGCGGCGCGCGTTTGCCAGGCTGGCGCGTGAACTCGATGTGCCGTTCCTGATCCTCGACATGCAGGCCGGCATCGCGCTGTTGCGTTCGCGTGTCGCCGAGCGTGCACGAGCCGGCGGCGATGCCTCGGATGCCGATGAAAGCGTGCTCGAGCGCCAGCTCGTCGAACGCGAGCCTTTAAGTGCGGACGAAGCGGGGCACGCGCTGCACGTCAATCCTGAAGCCGTGCAGGGCGTGCTGGAACGGATCGAGGGTTTTCTTGAAACGGCGCAGGTGCGCGATGAGTGAACCGGAAAAGCTTGCCCTGTTCGCGCTGGAGGGCAGCCGTGAGTTCGGCCAAGAGGTGGCGCGGCACATCGGTGTAGCACTTGCCGCGCACGAGGAGCGCGCCTTCGAGGACGGCGAGCACAAGACGCGGGCGCTGGAGAGCGTGCGCGGACGCGATGTGTACGTGATCCATTCCCTGCATGGCGACGCGCGCCAGAGCGGAAACGACAAGCTGTGCTGTCTGCTGTTCTTCATCGGGGCGCTCAAGGACGCGGGGGCGCAGCGGGTGACGGCGGTGGTGCCCTATCTCGCCTATGCGCGCAAGGACCGCAAGACCAAGGCACGCGATCCGGTCACCACGCGTTATGTGGCGGGGCTGTTCGAAGCGGTCGGTACCGACGCGCTGGTGACGATGGATGTGCATAACCTCGCCGCCTACCAGAACGCATTCCGCATTCCTGCCGAGAACCTGGAAGCCAATGCCCTGTTCGCCGCCCATTTCACAAAGGCGCTGGCCGGGCGTGACATCGTCGTGGTGGCGCCGGATGCCGGCGGCGTCAAGCGTGCCGACCAGTTCCGCCAGCGCCTGCTGCGGATCCTGAATATGCCGGTGGGTGCCGCGTTTGCCGAGAAGCAGCGCAGCGAGGGTGTACTCAGCGGGAATCTGCTGGTGGGCGAGGTGGCGTGCCGGGATGCAGTAATCGTTGACGACTTGATCAGCACCGGCAGCACATTGGCGCGTACTGCGCATCTATGCCGCAAGCAGGGCGCGCACAGGGTTTTCGCAGCCGCTACGCACGGTCTGTTCACCGGCGATGCACAACACATTCTCGGCGAGCCGGCGCTTGATGGCATCGTCGTCACGGACACCGTGCCGGCGTTTCGCCTGCCTGCCGGAGCGGTGCGCGACAAGCTGACCGTGCTGGGCAGCGCGGCCATGTTTGCCGAAACGATACGGCGCATGCATTACGGCGAATCGGTGACCGAGCTGATGGCGTTCTGATACTGCGCGGCCAGTTCCAGATAGGAATCCGCGCGGCGGCGGCATTCATCCGACACGCGAAAGCGTGCCTCGGCGAGATGGCGTATCGCGAGGCGGGCGCGGACTGCGGCCCGCAAGCTCTTGTAAAAGTGCAGCAGCACCGGCGGCACCTGGTCGCCCGATGTGCGGCCATAGGCTTGCAGCAGCAGGCTGGCATAGCCGTTGGCAAACAGGCGTTCCAGTTCCAGGGCCAGGAAGGCCAGTTCGTCCACCGGGTCCACCAGCCGCAACGCCCGCGAGAATTCCAGGCAATCGATGACGACCACCGTGGGCCGAATGCAGATGTGTTCCGGCCGCAGGTCGCCATGCCCTTCGACGATCATGCCGCCTGCCACGCGCGCGGCCAGCGGCTCATGCAGCGTCTGCAGTGCCGCGCGCTGCGCGCTGCACAGCGCGCGCACTTTGTTTTCATCCAATCCGAAATCGGTGCTCAGCAGGTCGTGCTCGTTGCAGGCGATCTGGTATTCCAGCGCGGCCAGGTAAGCCGGTTCCGAAATCCCGGCCGGAGGACACAGGGCATAGAACTCGGCCAGCCGTTGCGCCACACGCACGATGTCGCGCGCGCCCACGCGCATGTTGCGAATTGCGTTGTCGAGCATGTCCTGTTCCGGCAGGCGGCGCATCTGCACCAGCCAATCGACGGTTTGTTCGCCTTGCCCGAAGTGGAGTGCGCCGCGCCAGTCCACCGACAGCGGCACCACGTCGAGGTAGACGTCCGGCGCAAGGCGCCGGTTCAAGCGCAATTCTTCCTGGCAGTAGTGATGACGGACCGCGACGGAACGCATGTCGGCTTCGTCGCGCAGCAGGGGCTTCTTCAGCTTGTAGGCATGGTGCGCGGTCAGGAAAACCCAGGACATATGGGTTTCGATTGCGTCAACCTTGTGCGTGCTATCCGGGTAGCTGCCCGGCTTGTGCAGGAAGGCGAGCTTCTCTTCCAAGGAGGGAAGATGATTGCTGCCGTTGCTGTTCGAGGACACGTTCTTTCCTGCCGCACGGTTGCGAGGACGCTACTGGTTTCGCAAAGGGTCCGACACCGGGGGCAAGGACATGTTCCAGTCCCGCTCGTCCGCGCCGGGGGAGAGCGATCACGGCCCTGGTGCCGGCGGGCGATACGGACCGGGATGCAGGCCGGGCAGCACGTCGGGCGGCACTTCGAAGCGGGGCGGCGCTTCCTGCACCTGCGCGATGAACGCGTCGATCTGCGGCAGGAAGGCATCGAGGTCGCGACGGCTCGCGCGATAGGCGGACACCGTGCTGACCTGCTTGCGCTTTTCCGGCGGAAAAAGTTCGCCCAGGTTCAGTTCCACATGCGCTATCGGCGCGTGTCCGGCGAGTGCGATCAGCTCTTCATTGACCTTGTCCACCTGCTCCTGCTGCGCGTAGCCGGAGAGCGAAATGAAGGAATAGCGGTTGAGCATGCCGCGCTGCTGCTTGATCAGCGCGTGCATCGGATGGGCCAGCTTGCCGCCCCAGATCGGCGCTACCAGGACCACGTGATCGTAGGAGGCCAGATGCTGCGCCAGCGGCCTGATGGCCGGCATGCGCGACAGCATCATGTCGAGCAGGATGGTGTACGAATGACGCCGCTTTTCCTCGACGATGGGGACGGCTTCGCAGCCGATCCGCCCGCCCAGGTATTCGGCCAGCATCCGGTTATTGCCGGAATAGGAGAAATAGACGATCAGGGTATGCATGTTCAGTGTCCTTCCTTGGGGAGAGATCCGGTCTGCGGCCCGGCGGGCGAGCGCGCATGACGGCGCAGGATGCTCTTGACTTCTTCGTCTTCGATTTGTTCGAAACGGGCGTAGTAACTGCTGACCGCGCCGAAGCCGGGCACGGCATGCAGGCAGACGAAGCGGTCGGCAAGCGGCTCCACCTCGGGCAGGCTGACGTGCGCGGCCACCGGTACGGCCCCGATCAGTGCGGTCGGCCCCTTGGCCCGCACCGCATGCAGCGCCGCAATCATCGTCGCGCCCGTGGCCAACCCATCGTCGACCACGATGCAAATGCGCTGTGCTGGGGAGATCGGTTGCAGCCAGGGCGTGTAGCTGGCGCGCCGTTGGCGCAGGGCGTCCACTTGCTGCTGGCGGATCGCTTCGAAGGCCGGGTTGGATGCGAGCTCCGGCGCCTCCAGCGGCGAAACATAGGCCCAGCCGCTTTCGTCCACCGCGCCGATCGCATACTCGGGGTCGCTTGGTGCGGACAGCTTGTGCACCAGCACGAGATCGAGCTCTCCTTGCAGGCGCTCGGCCAGGATGTGGCCGATCGGAACGGCGCCGCGCGGAATGGCAAGGACCAGCGGATTGCGGCCGCGATATTCCTGCAGTGCTGCCGCCAATTGTTCGGCTGCATCTTCCCGGTCGTCGAAGAAGGTGGAGGAAAACATGCGCTTCAGCGTAGGCGCTCGCATCGCACCGGGCTTGTTCCAGATCAGGCTCCGACGCACTGGGACACTGGGAGGCGCACACAGAAGCGGTACGTGGCGCACGGGCCACTGCCCAGGCAACGCGCTGAATGTCGCGATGATTTCTTGCCTGTGCAACCGGCGCGGCGCGCCGCTTCACCGCCACACAATCAATTTTTCGCTGCCGCCTGATGGGGCGCGGGCACGCTTGATCTGGCTCATGCCTTGCAGGGGGGCGCTTCCTAAGATGAATCACTCGGTCACGCCACGCTGAAGCCCGGCCGCGGTTTCATGCCTCGGCAAAACCCGTACTTCATTTACCCAAGACATGGAGAACAAACATGGCTGGCAACCTGACCCGGTTCGATCCCTTCCGCGAAATCGCCCGTCTCGACCCCTTCCGCAGTCCCGACGATTTCTTCCGTGAGTTTTCGATGCTGCCTTCGCTGCGTGGCATGGAAGCGGAGTCGCGCATCCGCATGGATGTCACGGAGTCCGACAACGCCTACATGATCAAGGCCGATGTACCCGGTGTGAAGAAGGAAGACATCAAGGTTTCGGTCGACGGCAACACTGTCACGATCAGCGCGACTTCGAAGGAGGAGAAGGAAGCCGGAGAAGGCAATGCCGTCTACAGCGAGCGCTACTACGGCGAACAGTACCGCCGCTTTTCCTTGCCGTCCGATGTGGACGAGAGCAAGGTCGAGGCACGCTATCAGGATGGCGTGCTGCAACTGACGCTGCCGAAGAAGCAAGGCAAGACCAGCAAGCAGATCACGATCCAGTAAGCCGGGACGCTGCGACGGGAAGACTTCGCCCCCACGTGGAGGCCGGCGGATGGCAGCACAGATATTGTTGTTTCACGAGCAAGCCGGCGCGCGCCTGTGCGAGGGACTGGACATGCTGGCCGCTGCGGTCAAGCTCACGTTGGGGCCGAAGGGGCGCACAGCTGTGCTGGAAGATGCGGGCGGCTAGTCCGTCATCATCCACTCCGGCGTGATCGTCGCGCGCCACACCGCGTTGGGGGAAGCGCAGAGCCTGAGCCCGACGTTGTCTGCCGACTTCGGGTACCGGCCATGAACGCGCCGGCTTCCCCGAATTCGCCTTTCATCCGCTGGTTCGCCCAACTGGGTGTGGACGACGTGCCGATAGTCGGCGGCAAGAATGCCTCGCTCGGCGAGATGGTGCGCGAGCTGGGCGCGCACGGCGTGAACGTGCCCAATGGTTTTGCCATCACCGCCGAGGCTTACCGCTACGTGCTGGATCAAGCCGGCGCCTGGGAGCCTTTGCACGCGGCCATGCAGGGGCTGGACCCAGCCGATGTTGCGGACATGGCGCGGCGCGCTCGCATTGCGCGCGAGCTCACCTACGGCGCGCCACTGCCGGACGATCTCGCCGCGCAGATCCTCGACGCCTATGCCGCGCTGCGCCGTCAGTACGGCGAAGATGCCGGACGCCTGCCTTCGCATGTCGAGCGCATCGACGGCTTCTCGATCGGTTCCAACGACCTGACCCAGCTCGTGCTCGGTGTGGACCGCGATTCGGACATCGTGTCCTTCGATTTCGACGAACTAGATCCTGGCGTGAAGACCATGTTGCGCATGGCGATCGAGGGCGCGCGCCGCAACGGCCGGCACTGCGGCATCTGCGGCCAGGCGCCGTCGGACTATCCGGAAATGGCGGAGTACCTGGTCGAGCTCGGCATCGATTCGATCAGCCTGAATCCGGACACGCTGGTCAAGTCCCTGCGCCGCGTACTGGAAGTCGAACAGAAACTCGGCCGTCCGCCGCGCACATAAGGGCCGGCTGGTCTCCTGGTCCTGTATCTCATCGCGATCCGGATTCATGTTGGCCTGCCCGGTTCGCTGATCATCCCGCCGAATTTCCCCCACCTTGTGATAGCCGCGCGGGTGGCCTCGTGGCGCTCCCGCGTACTGCCCGGGCAGCGCGGATGGGGTTGCAGGTGAGTCTTCTCCTTCCAGGAATTACAGATCAACTCCTGCGGCGAGAACTGGTAGTAACCCTAGCCAATATTCAAGGTGTTGAAACTACACTCCTTCCCGTTCTGGAGCTGCGGCAGGAAGCTGATTTCCATGTTCCGGTCACGCCTAAGTTGGATCGGAGACGATGCTTGCGCGGTAGCCGGCAGCGCGGTTCCGGACGAACAAAGGAGACTGCAGCGGACGCAGCAAAGCTGCGCCTGCCGCAATGGTTTTTCAACGACCACAAAAAGGACGTGTCAATATGTTCAGCAAGACAATCAAGCGCATTGCGCAGGCCGGAGTAATCCTCACGTTCAGCATGTCGGCCTACGCGCAGCAGGAAGTCAGGATCGGCGTGCTTTACCCGCTTACCGGGGCCGCGGCTTCGAGTGGCGCGGAGATGAAAAACGCGCTTGAGCTTGCCGCCGACATCATCAACAACGGAGCCAAGGGCATTCCCGATCTTCCTTTCTCGGCAGGTGGCGGACTTCCAAATCTGAAGGGCGCGAAGATCAAGCTGGTATTTGCCGATCACCAGGGCAATCCTCAAGTCGGCGCCACCGAAGCTGAACGTTTGATCAACGAGGAAAAGGTCGCAGCCTTGGTCGGCGCCTATTTCAGCAACGTGACCGCCACTGCCAGCCAGGTCGCCGAGCGTTCCAAGGTCCCTTTCCTCAATCCTGAATCGTCTTCGGCTTCGCTTACGCAGCGCAACTTCAAGTGGTTCTTCCGCACCACTGCGCACGACGATCTCTTCGTGCAGAACTTTTTTGAATTCTTCAAGGAGCTCGAGGCGCGAAAAGGTATCAAGGTAAACCGCCTGGCGCTCTTCAATGAAAACACCTTGTGGGGCAACGAGACCACCAAGCTTGAAACCAAGCTGGCACAGGAAAAGGGCTATAGCGTCGTCAAGTCTGTTTCCTATCCGGCCAAGAGCACGCAATTGACGTCCGAAGTGCAGCAACTGCGTGGCGGCAATCCGCAAGTTGTGATGCAGTCGTCGTATCTCGGCGACGCCATCATGTCGATGAAGACGTACAAGGAACTCGGCTTCTCGCCGGACATGATCCTGGCCAACAATGCCGGCTTCACCGATACCGAATTCATCCGCACGCTCGGCAAGGACGCGGAGTATGTCATCACCCGTGAAGTGTGGTCATTGGATCTCGGTGCGAAGAATCCCTTGATCAAGCAGGTCAACGATTTTTTCAACAGCCGCTACAAGATCAACTTCACCGGAAACTCCGCACGCACCTTCACGGGCCTCATGACGCTGGCCGATGCGATCAACCGTGCCGGTTCCGCCGAACCGGAAGCCATCCGCAAAGCGCTGACGGAAACGAATATCCCGGGCAATAAGTTGATCATGCCCTGGAAGGGCATCAAGTTCGACCAGACGGGCCAGAACATCTACGGCTCCGGCATCCTCGTGCAGATCATCAACGGCAAGTACAACACCGTATGGCCGTTCGAACTCGCCACGCGCGATGTCGTCTGGCCCATGCCGAAGTGGAATCAGCGCAAGTAAGCCAAGCCTTGCAGGCGAGCGGGCCGGGTTTGGTCCGCTTGCCTGCGCCTGGTGCCCATGAGTTGAAAGACAGGGCTTGCGCCTGTGCCCGCCTTTTCATCGCATCGCGTGATAAGGGCAGGGCGATAGTCGGTGCATGTCAAGCAGGCGCAAGCGCCGTCACGAGAGGATTCAGATGTCAGTAGAGATTTTTTTGCAAACGCTGGCCGCGGGAGTGCTGATCGGCCTGATCTACGCCTTGGTGGCCATCGGGCTCACCATGATTTTCGGCGTGATGGATATCGTGAATTTTTCGCACGGTGAATTCCTCATGTTCGGAATGTATTCGAGCTTCTGGTTGTTCGCCTTGTATGCGCTGGACCCGATGTTCACGCTGCCCTTGACCGCGCTGCTTCTGTTCGGCTTGGGTGTCATGGTCTACAAGCTGGTGATCGGGAAAATCACAAACGCACCGATGGTGTCCCAGTTGTTCACCACCTTCGGATTGATGCTGCTGTTTCGGGGCATCGCGCAGTTCCTGTGGAAGCCGGATTTCCGCACCATTGAGAATTCGCTGGTCAGCGGACATGTCTCGATCGGCGGATTCCAGATCGGCTCGCCTCAGCTTGTGGCCGGTGTCGGCGCGATCCTGGTGACTGCGGGTGTGTATCTGTTCCTCACACGGACCAAAGCCGGGGCCGCGCTGGAAGCCACGGCAGCGGACAAGGAAGCCGCACGTCTGATGGGGATCGATTCGCAAAAGATGTTTGCGCTCGCATGGGGCATCGGCGCGGCCTGCGCCGGCGTCGCGGGTGTTTTGCTGTCGACCTTCTTCCCCATATTTCCGGAAGTCGGCGCCAATTTCATCCTGATCGCTTTCGTGGTGGTGAACCTGGCTGGATTCGGCAGCATCGTCGGCGCGCTGATCGCGGGCGTGCTGGTCGGATTGATCGAGGTGCTGGGCGGATTCCTGCTCGGTCCCCAATACAAGCTCGCCATCGTGCTGGCCCTGTTCCTGGCCGTACTGATGTTCCGTCCGCAAGGCTTGATGGGCAAGGCTTGAACGCCGCATCGAATGAAAGATATTTCCATGAGCAAGACACCCTCTCTCTCTCAACCCGTTCTGGTGGACGCGGGCTCCGGTAGTGCGTTCAAGCCAGTGCATGTCGGCTTGCTCGCGCTGCTGGCGGGCGCCGTGCTTCTTCCGCTGATCGTCTCCAGCCCTTCGCACCAGAACGTGGCCATCCTGATCCTGATGGCAGCCCAAATGGGCGTGGCCTGGAACATCGTGGGCGGTTATGCCGGCCAGGTGTCGCTGGGGCATGTGGCGTTCTACGGTCTGGGCGCCTATACATCCACGATGCTGATCACGCTGTTGGGCATCAATCCCTGGCTGGCCATGATCGCGGGCGGTCTGCTGGCGTCAGCGATCAGCCTAGGCATCGGCTGGTCGTGCTTCAGGTTGAAGGGGCACTACTTCACGATGGCCACCATTGCCGTGGCGGAGATCATGCAGATCGTTTTCACGAACTGGGAACTGGCCGGCAGCGCGGTTGGACTGACCTTGCCGATGGATTCGGAAGGCTGGGGCGCTTTCGTGTTTTCCTCCAAGGTGCCGTACTACTACATCGCGCTCGGCCTCCTGTTGCTGACGCTGCTTGCCAACTACCTGATCGAGAAGAGCTACCTCGGTTACTACTTCCGCGCCATCAAGGATGAGCCTGACGCGGCACGTAGCCTCGGCGTGAACCTGAGCCGCTACAAGCAGGTCGCGTTTGCCGTGAGCAGTTTCTTCACGGCCCTCGGCGGCAGCCTGTACGCGCAGAAGGAGCTGTACATCGACCCGGCTTCCGTTCTTGGCACTCACGTCTCGATCGAGATGGCACTGGTTTCCATCCTCGGCGGCATCGGCACCTTGTTCGGGCCCTTGATCGGCGCCGGCGTCCTGACCGTGATCGACGAAGGCACACGCGCGCTGTTCGGCGGCTCCGGGCGCGGCACCGACCTGATCGTCTACGCCGGACTCATCATCGTCATTGCGGTGTATTACCCGACGGGCGTGATGGGCTGGGTCAAGAGCATGGGCGCGCGCCGCAAGGCCCGGAAGCTGAACGAGCAAAGAGGGGAGTCGCAATGAGTCTGCTGCGCGTTGAAAACGTCACCAAGAAATTCGGCGGCATCGTCGCCAACCAGGACGTATTGTTTGAAGTCGGAGCAGGCCAGATCGTGGGGCTGATCGGGCCCAACGGTGCCGGGAAAACAACGATGTTCAACTGCATCGCCGGCTACTTTCCTCCCACCTCGGGCGACATCTGGCTGGGCGGGAAAAAGATCTCCGGCCTCACGCCCGAGCAGTGCGCCCTTGCAGGCGTTGGCAGGACGTTCCAGGTCGCGCGGACCTTTACCAGCATGACCGCGCTGGAAAACGTCATGGTCGGTGCCTTCCGTGTCGAACGTAAAGTAAACGCGGCCCGCAAGAATGCCGCGGCGCTGCTGGATTTCGTCAACCTGGGCAGGCATGCGGACAAGCCGGCAGGAAGCATGACCATCAGCGAACAGCGGCGGCTCGCCGTGGCGCGCGCACTCGCGCTCAAGCCGCAGCTTCTGCTCATGGATGAAGTCATGGCTGGGCTCAATCCGACTGAGGTCAGGGACGCGGTGGATGTCGTACTCAGGATCAGGGAGAGCGGCATCTCCTGCCTGATCGTCGAGCATGTGCTCGAAGGGATCATGCCGATTGCGGACTCCATCGTCGTGCTCGATTACGGCAAGAAGATCGCAGACGGCAAACCGCAGGACGTATCGAACGATCCGCACGTGATCGCCGCCTATCTGGGGGAAGAGTGATGCTACAGGTCAGAAATCTGAAGGTGAGCTACGACGGCGTGCTTGCTATCTCCGATGTGAGCCTTGAAGTCGGCAAGGGAAAGCTGGTGGCGCTGGTGGGCGGCAACGGCAACGGCAAGTCGACTACGCTGCGTGCCATTGCGGGACTGAACTCGGCCGATCAGGGGCAGATTCACTTCAACGGTGCGGAGATCCAGAAAATCCCGGCGCACAAGCGTGTGCCGCTGGGCTTGTCGCTGGTGCCTGAAGGACGACGTCTGTTCGCACGGCTGACAGTGGAGCGCAATCTCGAACTCGGTGCCTATACCCGCAGC
>DATBUE010000213.1:0-6330 GCA_036516375.1 Noviherbaspirillum sp.
CGACTTCGGAAATCATCAACTCGCTGCCCTGGCCACTGGCGCTGGCGTTGTTGAGCAGGGCGGCCTCCGCGACCGGCGCCTCCCCTCCGCCTCCTCCGCCACATCCGGCCAGGGTTGCTAGAAGGGCCAGGCCGGCAAGCGGATACGCGCGCGCGCGCAGGGTAGAGAGCAGAAAGATCACGTGGGCACCCGGAAGTGAGTCGAGTGCCTACAGACATCTATCTCTCAAGAAAGTTTTGCGCTACGGAAAAATTTTGCGCGGGCAAAAAGGCGGCCAAGACCGTGCCACCCTTATTTCATGGCAGAAATGAAATTCATGGGCCGCAGGTAGCGGGTGATCGTGGTTGGAAAACGTCGACCTATTTCGACCTACTTCCCGATGGCAGCGAGTGTGGCGCGCGCATTGGCCGCCCACGGGCCACCGATCTCGACGGCGCGTTGCGCTGCGGTGCGCGCGCCGGCCTCGTCTCCCAGTTCCGCCAGTACGGTGGCGAGATTGTTGAAGGCGGCACCGCTGTCAGGGTGGCTTCGGGTGGCGTGTTGCAGGACGGCCGCTGCGGTGGCGAGGTCGCCGCCGGCATAGGCGGCGTTGGCCAGACCCAGTTGCAGGACCAGGTTTTCCGGCCAGCGCGCCAAGCCGGCGCGGTAGGCCTGCAGCGCGCGCGCCGGCTCGGCCGATTTCTCGAACGCCACCAGCGCGGCCACCGCATCCGGTTCGCTGACCGATACCGGGAGGCGACCGGGTGCCAGCGCAGTCATGCCCCAGTTCCCGCCCCGTTGCCAGGTCCGCTCGAAGGTCGCCAACGGCATCACCAGGCGCTCGGTGGTGCCCGAGTGCAGGATGGCTTCACCGCGCTCCAGGTCGTAGCCGATCACGACCGCGTAATGCCAGAGCGGAAAGGCAGCCAGGCTGAGGTTCTGCAGCACGATGACCGGGTGCCCCGCTGCCACCTCGCGCAGCAAGGCATCCAGGCGCGGCGCAATCGTCATCGCCGGCGCACCGTTGCGCCGCGCCGCGGCCAGCATTTCCGGCTGCAGGCTGCCTTGGCGTTCGGGGACGTAGACCTGGGAGACCAGTGCATCGGGACTAACCTTGACGCCCGCTGCCTGCAAGGCCATCGCCAAGGCGGCCGGGCCGCATTGATAGCGCTCCTGTGCAAAGAAGGGCGTGGCCGGCAGTTCGTGGCGGCGCGGCAGATCGGGCAGTGCCGCCGGGCTCGCCTGCATCAAGCTTTGCGTCTGCGTGGCGCAGCCGCCCAGCGCGACCGTGAGCGCCAGCAGAGCAGGCGCGAGGACGCGCGATAACAACCCGCGCCGCACAATCATTTACGCGTGAACGGAAACACGTGGGTCAAGCCGAGCAAGTCCGTGATCACGAGCACCACGACGACAAAGCCGATCACAGCGAAGAAGTCGCCGCCGGCCGGCAACTGGTCGACCCGGTCCGACAAGGCCGCCACTTCCGCATCCGACAACGCCGCCACGCGCGCTTCGGCGTCGGCCTTGCTCACGCCGAAGCGCTCGAGCTGGGCGATCACGTCCGGGCGGTTCAGGGCGCCGGCCACCTTGTCCTGGTGCAAGCGCACGGTTTCGGCCGCCATCACCTGGTCGGTCCCGATCATCGCGGCGCGCACCGGCTGGGTGAAACTGATGAAGGCAAAGGCGCCGAGCAGCAAAAGAACGAACAGCTTGCGCAGTTGCAGGGTCGGAATCGAAAACATCACGTGCTCCTTGTTGAAATGAAAGATGCATATGAGACCACAAGGCAAGTCGTTTCAATTCCGAACCCACGGAACGAGCGCGCAATCCTTGAGCCCGCGCAAACGATCAGGGCCAAGGCATCGGATTGGTATCGCGAAACGGGCTCTTGCGTTCCGGCTGCAGGCCGGGTGGATCCGGCACATCCTTGGCCGCATCCGGTTCGCCCAGCTTGGGGCCCGCGATCTCGGCCACCACGCGGCGCGCGGCGTCGAAGTCCGAGGGCATCAGCGGGTAGTTCGGGCGCGGCCAATTGTTCATCGCCCATTCCACGAAGGATTCGAAGCGCTCGTTCAATTCGGCCGCGTAGCGGTCATACTCAGCCTTCTCGTCTGCATGCTCCATGGGGCCCTCTTCAGGAACGGTTGTCCACGTGTCGCGTGCCCGGCGTCATGTGACCGGGATCCATGATGTCCTCGTCCTTGACTTCGCGCCCGGCGGGTTCGACCTTGCTCAGCGCCTTTTCCAGACGCGTGCCGTATTCGTCGTCCTCGCCCGGCTTGAGCGGGTCGCTCGGATGACGCTGGTTTTCTTCCAGCGGCACGGTCCCTTGCGAGACCGGTCGGTTGTCGTTCGCTTGCGTGATTTCCGGGTCCGGCGGCATGGCTCCTGTTCGTCCGTCCGCCTTCACGCCACGCTGGAAATCGGGCCGGGAATCGTTGCGCAACTGGCTCATGTTGACCTCCTTGAAAAAAAATTAGAGGCCGCGCAGCTTCGATGGTTCGGAAGCCGCAAGCTGCAGTGGCCATCGAACTATCAAAAGGCAAAGCCATCTGAAAGAAAACCGAAACACTTACGGAGAAGGCAATGGGCCATTGGATGAACGAGGCCGATATCGGCAGCGGCGAGAAATCTCCGGCACAACTGGAGCTGGAGGCAGAGCAACGCAAACTGGGCGAGGAGCGCAGGCACGGTCGAGCAGCGGATGCGGCCGGGCAAGACCGGCGCGAGGGTGATGCGGAATCACGGCAAATGGCCGATGACGGCTCCAAAGTCCTGCAAAGCGGCGACCACTTGGCGCGCGTGACGACGAAGCAACTTGAGGACGGTACCTACGAAGCCCAGGTCTATGTGCGCCTGACGCGCGAACCGGAACTGGCCGAAACCTATATCCCGGCCGGCACTTACCCGGACGAGGCGCAAGCGCAGGCTGCCGCCGAAGAGCGCGCGCGCCGCGCCCTGGAAGAGCAGGAGTTCTGAGCGTGGCGCAAGCCGCGGGCGACAGTGCGCGCCTGTTCTTCGCACTATGGCCGGATGCGGACGTGCGCACGGCCCTGTCCGTCGTGCAGGAGCAAGTGCAGGGAAGACGCATGCACCACGCCGACCTGCACCTGACGCTGATCTTCCTCGGTCAACAGCCGGCAGCTCTGCTGCCGGTTTTGAAAGACGTGCTGGCGCACCTGCCATGCAGCGACATCGTGCTCACGCTCGACCGTGCCGGCTACTTTGCTCGCAACCGTATCGCCTGGGCCGGCAGCAGCAGCGCGCCACCTGCCTTGCTCGACTTGCTGGCGGCACTCAAGGGCGAGTTGCGCCGGCATGAAGTGAGCTATCGGGAAGAGAGCCGCGGGTTCCAGCCGCACATCACGCTCGCGCGCGACGCCCAGGCGCCCGGCGATGTGGTGTTCGATCCCATTCGGTGGCGCGCCTGCGAACTGGTGCTGGTGGAGTCGCAAGGCGGCAATGGCGCGCGCTATCGCGTCCTGGCGCGGCGCCGGCTGGATGAGGAGGTGCGTGTTCCCGATCCGCGCGAGGATGCTCTACTCGGCGGCGGGAACTGAAGATTCAGGTAGTCGAGCGGGCTTGATCGGCCAGCACGCGCAACACGCGTGATGCGGCAACCAATCCGAAACTGGCTGTGACGGCCATCGAGGAGCCGAAGCCGGCGCAGTTCAAGCCGGTCACGCCACCCTCGCCTGCTTCGCCGATGGCGCAGCTCGGTTCCGGCGTGCGCAACGGCTCGGTGGAAAACACGGCTTCGATGCCGAAACGGCTCTTGTCGCCGCGCGGAAAACCGTGCTGCGAGCGCAGGCGCTTGCGCACCTTGGCCAGCAAGGGCTCTTGCTCGGTGCGCGCCAGGTCGCGCACTTCGATGCGGGTCGGATCGGTTTGCCCGCCAGCGCCACCGATGGTCACCAGCGGTATACCCTGGTTGCGGCAATAGACGATCAGCGCCGTCTTGGCAGCCACGCTGTCGATCGCATCGACCACGTAGTCGAAACGCCCGGCGCCGATGAAGGCATCCAAGTTTTCTGCGCTGACGAAGTCTTCGATCTCGGTCACTGCGCAGATGGGATTGATTTGCGCGATGCGCTCGGCCAGGGCCGTGACCTTGGCCTTGCCGAGCGTGTCGTTCAAGGCATGAATCTGGCGATTGATGTTTGATTCGGCAACGTTATCCAGATCGATCATCGTGATCGCGCCGATGGCGCTTCTTGCCAGCGCTTCCACGACCCAGGAACCGACACCACCCACGCCGACCACGCACACCCGCGCGTTGCGGAAGCGCTCCAGCGCGGCGCGCCCATACAGACGTGCAATGCCGCCGAAACGGCGCTCGAAATCGGTGTCGTTCTCCGCCTCGTGAGCGGGGGCGACTTGAGCTGCAGGAAAGGAAAGTATGGCGTTCATCGCGAGAGGATTTACGAACGGAAACGGACGGGTATTCTCTCGCAGAATCCTTTTGCCGTCGCACACTTTTGCGCGCCTCGCCCAACCTCTTGTCCGTCTCGCAAGGTGCTAATCCCGCCGTCGCTTCCGCATGTTGTCCTGATCGCATTAATGGCGCATTTCGCGCTGGCGGCATCGCGTATTGCCACCTCGCTATACGCGCTGTCCCTGCACGCCTCGGCCTTCACGGTCGGCCTCCTGCTCGCAGTCTTTGCGCTGTTTCCCATGCTGTATGCACTGCGCAGTGGGCGCTGGGTAGACCGCATCGGCAGCGCGCGCCCGATGATGGTCGGTGCCATGGCCCTGATACTGGGAGGTCTGCTTGCCGCCATTGCGAGCGCGCTTGCCTGGCTCTTCCTCTCGGCGGCGCTGGTGGGCACAGGCTTCATGCTGGTCCAGGTCGCGGCCCAGCATCACATCGGTGCCATCAGCAGCAACGAGCGGCGCGCCGCCAACTTCAACTTCTTGAGTCTGGGATTTTCGATCTCCGGATTCAGCGGCCCGGTGCTGGCAGGCATGGCAATCGACTTCGCCGGCCATGCCGCTGCCTACCTGATGGCGGCGCTTGCTGCCGCTATCGCCTTGCTGCTGGCGGCCGTGCGCGCCCACGATGAAGCGCTGCCACTGGCCAGCGGCGAAACCAACATCGCCCCGCCCGCGCGCGCCTTCGAGTTGCTGGGCCGTCGTCGCATGCGCGACATCTATGCAGCCGGCATTCTGCTGGCCGCAGCCTGGGACCTGTTCACCTTCGTGCTGCCGATCCACGGCGCTCGCCTCGGTTATCCGGCCGCGACCATCGGCTTCATTCTCGGTTGTTTCGCTGCCGCCACCTTTGCCGTGCGCTTGGTCATGCCGTGGCTGATGCGCCGTTTCAACGAATGGGAAATCCTGCTCGCAGCACTTGCGCTGGCGGCGCTCTGCTACACCAGCTTCCCGTTGCTGCACGGACCGCTGGCACTGATGCTGGCCGCCGCGGGACTAGGCATCGCCGTGGGTGCGAGCCAACCCAACATGCTGGCGCTGCTGCACCGAAGCGCGCCGCCCGGACGCGCGGGTGAAGCGCTGGGTTTGCGCATCATGATGGGCAACGCCTCCCAGGTCGCGCTGCCGCTGGCCTTCGGCGCCGCCGGCGCCGTGCTCGGGATCGGCATCGTGTTCTGGGGCATGGCCTTGCTGCTTGTATCCGGCCTGCCACTGGCGTGGCGGCGCGCCCGGCGTCATTGATCGGGCACAAAACGACCTGGGGCCACGCCGGTATTTTCAATCCTGTTCCCGCGCCAATCGCACCTAAAATAGCGCTCGCGTCGGTTGACGCATCCTTCAACCCAAGGGGAACACCAGCATGTCGATAGCCGATCTGCGCAAGGATTACTGCCGCGCCAGCCTCTCCGAACAGGACGTCGATCCGGATCCGATCGTCCAATTCAGCAAGTGGCTGCACGAAGCGATGACGGCCGAGGTGGCCGAGGCCAATGCAATGAGCCTGTCCACCGTGTCGGCCGCAGGCCGGCCTTCCTCGCGCATCGTGTTGATCAAGGGTGTCGATACGCGGGGCTTCACGTGGTTTACCAATTACGAGAGCCGCAAGGGTCTGGACCTGCAGGCCAATCCGTTTGCGGCGCTGTTGTTTTACTGGATCGAGCTGGAGCGCCAGGTGCGTATCGAAGGGCGCGTGGAGCGTGTGTCGGAAGCGGAAAGCGAGGCGTACTTCCATAGCCGCCCGCTCGGTAGCCGCATCGGCGCGCATGCCTCCGCACAGAGCCGCCCGCTGGAGCAGCGCGCGGCGCTGGAAGAGCGTGTGGCACAACTGACGCAGCAGTACGGCGAACAGCCGCCGCGGCCGGCCTACTGGGGCGGCTACCGGCTGGTTCCGGATTACCTGGAATTCTGGCAGGGACGGGC
>DATBUE010000214.1:0-3220 GCA_036516375.1 Noviherbaspirillum sp.
ATGAAAATTCTTGCTCCACTCGCCCTGTTTTTAACCGCATTGAGCGGTCTACCCGCAGCAGCATCCGGCGGCGCGGATACGAAGCCCCCCACGAAAAAGGCGAGCGAAAAAGCGGCAGCGAAAAAATCAGCTGCGGGCACAGGCGCAGCGGAGAGCACCACGGTCGATACAAGCGACATGCAGAGGATTAGCTACGACTGTGATCTCGGAAACAAAATCATCATCTTCAAGAAACCCGATGAAGACAAGGTGATCGCTCTGCACTGGCAGAAGCGCGTGCACCGCCTGGAACGTATTGCGACCAGCACCGGTGCGGACCGCTTCGAGAATGCCGAGAACGGCCTGGTCTGGATCGGCATCCCGGCGAAAGGCATGCTGCTGGACTCGAAGAAGGGTCGCCAGCTCGCCAACGAATGCAGGAACGAGGAACAGAAAAAAGTCGTGCAGAAGTAAACCGGTAACCCCTAACAGCCAAAACGTTCAGCCAAAAATCAAGGAGAGGCCATGTCCCGCAACACCCTGAACACGCTCAAGGAATTCAACGCATCGAGTTCCAGGAAGGGCAAGTTCTACTCGCTACCCGCGCTCGGCAAGAAGCTGGGCGTGGACGTCTCGCGCCTGCCGGTATCGATTCGCATCGTGCTCGAATCCGTTCTGCGCAATTGTGACGGCAAGAAAGTCACGGAAGAACACGTGCGTCAACTGGCAAACTGGAAGCCGAACGCGGCGCGTGTAGACGAGATTCCGTTCGTTGTAGCGCGCGTGGTATTGCAGGACTTTACCGGCGTGCCGCTGCTGGCGGATTTGGCTGCGATGCGTGGCGTTGCCCAGAAGATGGGCAAGAAGCCGAAGAACATCGAACCGCTGGTCCCGGTGGACCTGGTGGTCGACCACTCGGTACAGATCGATCACTTCCGCGAGAAGAAGGCGCTGGACCTGAACATGAAGCTGGAATTCCAGCGCAACAACGAGCGCTATCAGTTCATGAAGTGGGGCATGCAGGCATTCGACACCTTCGGCGTCGTGCCCCCTGGCTTCGGCATCGTGCACCAGGTCAACCTCGAATACCTCGCGCGCGGCGTGCACCGCAAGGCCGGCATCTACTATCCGGATACGCTCGTGGGCACCGATTCGCACACCACCATGATCAACGGCATCGGCGTTGTGGGTTGGGGCGTGGGCGGAATTGAGGCCGAGGCCGGCATGCTGGGCCAACCGGTCTACTTCCTGACGCCGGACGTGGTCGGCGTGAACCTGAAGGGTGCGCTGCGCGAAGGGGTCACGGCAACCGATCTGGTGCTGACCATCACCGAACTGCTGCGCAAGCACAAGGTCGTCGGCAAGTTCGTCGAGTTCTTCGGCGAAGGCACGGCCTCGCTGTCCACCACCGACCGTGCCACCATCGGCAACATGGCTCCCGAGTATGGCGCGACGATGGGCTTCTTCCCCGTCGACGAAGCGACGATCGAATACTTCCAGGGTACCGGCCGCACCAAGTCCGAAATCGAAGCCTTTGAAAATTATTTCAAGGCGCAGAAGCTGTTCGGCGTGCCGATGGAAGGCGAGATCGATTACTCCACCGTAGTCGAACTCGACCTTGGCACCGTCGCACCTTCGCTGGCAGGTCCGAAGCGCCCGCAGGACCGCATCGAGATCGGCAATGTGAAATCCACTTTCAGCGACCTGTTCTCCAAGCCGGTGTCCGAGAACGGTTTCAACAAGAAGGCCGAGGACCTGAACGCGGAATATGAAACTTCCGATGGCGTGAAGGTCCACAACGGCGACATCCTGATCGCCGCCATCACCTCCTGCACCAACACCTCGAACCCGAGCGTACTGCTGGCAGCCGGCCTCTTGGCCAAGAAGGCAGTCGAGGCCGGACTGAAGGTCGCACCGCATATCAAGACGTCGCTCGCGCCAGGATCGCGCGTAGTCACCAAGTACCTCGAAGCTGCCGGCCTCCTGCCCTACCTCGAAAAGCTGGGCTTTGGTGTGACTGCCTATGGCTGCACCACCTGCATCGGCAATGCCGGCGACCTGACCGCGCCGCTGAACGAGGCCATCGTCCAGAACGACCTCGTGGCCGCAGCCGTCCTGTCCGGCAACCGCAACTTCGAGGCCCGTATCCACCCGAACATCCGGGCCAACTTCCTTGCCTCGCCCCCGTTGGTCGTTGCCTATGCCATCGCCGGCAACGTCACGCGCGACTTGATGTCGGAACCGGTCGGCAAGGGCAAGGGCGGACGCGACATCTACCTCGGCGACATCTGGCCGAGCTCGGATGAAATCGCCAAGCTGATGAAGTACGCGATGAACTCGAAGATCTTCAAGGAAAATTACGCTGACGTGCAGGGTGCCCCGGGCAAGCTGTGGGAACAAATCAAGGGCGTGGCCAAGGGCGAAGTCTACAACTGGCCGAAATCCACCTACATCGCCGAGCCGCCGTTCTTCGAGGACTTCGGCATGGAACCGAAAGCCGCGGCCGCGCCAATCACAGCCGCCCGCGCATTGGGTGTGTTTGGCGATTCGATCACCACCGACCACATTTCCCCGGCCGGTTCGATCAAGGAAACCAGCCCGGCGGGCAAGTGGCTGCTGGAAAACGGGGTGATGAAGGCCGACTTCAACTCCTACGGGTCACGGCGCGGCAATCATGAAGTCATGATGCGCGGCACCTTCGCCAACGTGCGCATCAAGAACCTGATGATTCCGCCCAAGGCAGATGGCTCACGTGTGGAAGGCGGCCTGACCGTTCACCAACCGAGCGGCGAACAAATGTCGATCTACGACGCCGCAATGAAGTACATCGGCGACGGCGTACCGACCATGATCTTCGCCGGCGAAGAGTACGGTACCGGCTCCTCGCGTGACTGGGCAGCCAAAGGCACGCAATTGCTGGGCGTGAAGGCCGTGGTTGCACGCTCGTTCGAACGCATCCATCGCTCCAACCTGGTCGGCATGGGTGTGCTGCCGCTGCAATTCATCAACGACGACAGCGTGGAGTCGCTGGGTATCAAGGGCGACGAAAGCTTCGACCTGAAGGGCATCGAAGGCGAGATCAAGCCGCAGCAACAAGGGACGCTGGTCATCAACCGCCCCGATGGACAGCAGCAAGAAGTCAAGTTGCTACTGCGGATCGACACCCCGATCGAAGTGGACTACTACAAGCATGGAGGCATCCTGCCGTTCGTGCTGCGTCAGTTGCTCGCCGCGTAAGGTA
>DATBUE010000215.1:0-2008 GCA_036516375.1 Noviherbaspirillum sp.
GCACCGCTTTGTATGATGGCCGCAGTCAATGGATTACCTCGGAGGCTGCGCGCGATGACGGTCACTGGTGGCGCGCACGGGCCTGCGCCGTGCTCACCGGCATCGGTACCGTGCAGCAGGATGATCCGCAGCTGAACGTACGGGCAGTGAAGACGCCGCGCCAACCGCGTCGCATCGTCGTCGACAGCCGGCTCCAGATCGATCCCGCAGCACGGATCCTGGAAGGCGGCGGCACCTGGGTCGTGACCGCAGTTTCCGATACGGACAAGGAGGTGCGTCTGCGTGAGCGCGGGGCGGAAATCCTTTTGTTGCCGGGAGCGGAGGGGAAGGTCGACCTCCCGGAACTGATGCGAGAACTGGGACGGCGCGGCATCAACGAACTCCATGTGGAAGCTGGGGCGCGCCTGAACGGGGCCTTGATCCGCGAAAATTGCGTCGATGAATTGCTGCTGTACTTCGCGCCCAGTCTGCTCGGGGATGCCCAGGAGATGTTCGTGCTGCCAGCCTTGCCGGACCTGGATGCCCAGCGTCGCCTGACGTTTCATGAAACAAGGCAGATCGGCCCCGACTTGCGTATCCTTGCCCGTTTTCTTTGATTCTTCATTGCCATGTTTACCGGAATCGTTGCTGCTGTAGGAAAGATTACTGCCGTCACTCCCCTCGGGCAGGCGCCCGATGCCGGCGTGCGCCTGAGTATCGATGCCGGCGCCCTGAGCCTGGAAGACGTGGCCCTGGGCGACTCGATCGCACTCAACGGCGCCTGCATGACCGTGGTGGAAAAAACGTCGAAGGGCTTTTCCGTGGATGTCTCGCGCGAGAGCCTGAACCGCACCGCCGGGCTGGACCAGCCGGGCGAAGTGAACCTGGAAAAAGCACTCACGTTGGCCGAGCGACTGGGTGGGCACCTGGTGTCCGGACATGTGGACGGGCTGGGAACGGTGCGCCGTTTCGAGCCCGTCGGGGAGTCGATGGAGCTGGTGATCGAAGCGCCGCGTGCGCTGGCCCGCTATCTTGCCTACAAAGGCTCGATCGTCGTCAACGGGGTGTCATTGACCGTCAACCGGGTGGAGGATGAGGCAAACGCCTGCGTGTTTCACATCAACCTGATTCCGCATACCGTGCAGGTGACGACCCTGAAGCACTTGCGTGTCGGCACGGCCGTCAACCTGGAAGTCGACCTGATTGCGCGCTACGTGGAGCGCATGCTAAGCCTGCAAAACTGACCGGCTACCCCGGACGGCGGGGCGGGGCGCAGGGGCAAATCCATTAGAATAGCGCCCCTGTCCAAGGACTTTCCCCTCATGGCTCTCTCAAGTACAGAAGAAATCGTCGCCGAAATGCGCGCCGGCCGCATGGTCATCCTTGTCGATGAGGAAGACCGCGAAAACGAAGGCGATCTCGTGTTGGCCGCCGAGTTCGTGACTCCGGAAGCAATCAATTTCATGGCGAAGTTCGGGCGCGGGTTGATCTGCCTGACCTTGACCGAGGAGCGTTGTCGCCAGCTCGACCTTGCAATGATGACGTCCCGCAACGGCACCGCTTTCGGGACTAATTTCACGGTATCGATCGAAGCAGCCGAAGGCGTGACGACCGGAATTTCCGCGGCCGACCGCGCCCGCACCGTGCAAGCCGCCGTTGCCCGGCATGCCAAACCCAGCGACATCGTCCAGCCCGGCCATATCTTCCCGCTCAAGGCGCAACCCGGCGGCGTGTTGATGCGCGCTGGCCACACCGAGGCCGGCTGCGATCTGGCTGCTCTAGCCGGCCTCACGCCGGCGGCGGTGATCTGCGAAATCCTGAAGGATGACGGCACGATGGCGCGCTTGCCCGACCTGATCGAGTTCGCGCAAGAACACGGCCTGAAGATCGGCACCATCGCTGACCTGATCCAGTACCGCAGCCGCAACGAGAGTATTGTCGAGCGTATCGGCGAGCGCACGATGCAGACCTCCAATGGCAGCTTCCACGCCATCGCTTATCGCGACAAGCCCAGTGGCGGTGCCCACCT
>DATBUE010000216.1:0-5006 GCA_036516375.1 Noviherbaspirillum sp.
ACGCCAGCGCGGCGAAATGCCGCAGCAGGGCTGCATCAAAGGCATCGGGTTGATCGATGTTCGGCAAGTGACCGGCATCCGGAATCAGTTCGAGACGCGAGCCGACGATGCGCTGCTGGATATCGGCCATTGCATCCGGCAGGGGCTTGTCGTTGCTGCCGACGATGAGCGTGACCGGCAGCGCGATGCGCTCCACGTCGTTCAGATAATCCAGTCCCTGGATCGCCTGGGCGCAACCGATGAAGCCATCGAGCGAGGTGGCGCTGATGGTGTCGACAAAGCGTTTCGCGACCTCGGGACGAGCATCGACGAAGGCCTGGCCGAACCAGCGCACCACGGTCGGCTGCGCCAGCACGGCGACGCCGCCTTCGCGCGCCGCCGCAATGCGCTCGTCCCACACAGCAGGAGCCGGCCAATCGGCACGCGCATCGCACAGCACAAGGCTCAGGAAACGCTGCGCATGACGAAGGCCCAAGCCGAAGCCGGACATGCCGCCCAGCGACAAGCCGACGTAATGCGCCTGCTCGATGCAGAGCGCATCCATCACCGCAACCGTGTCGTCGGCCAGATCGTCCATCCGGTAGGCGCCCTTTGGTGCGTCGGTGGAATCGCCATGGCCGCGGGTGTCGATGGCGATGGCGCGATAGCCTTTACCGGCCAGCAGCGCCATCTGACATTCCCACATCTTGCTCGACGCCATGATCGAATGCGTCAGTACCACCGGCATGCCCTGCTCCGGTCCCAGGATATGCGCGGCGATGTTGCCGCCGGCGCAGCGCACGTGTCGAATTTCAGTTTCAAGTTTCATGCAAGCTCCACTCGCGCTTCAGGCGTATTGTTTTTCTTCGGTCGCAGCCGCTTCGCGCAGCACGCGCCAGATCGCTTGCGGCGTCATCGGCAGCGCGTCGATGGAAGCCTTCATCGGTGCCAACGCATCGTTGACCGCGCTGGCAATCGCTGCCGGCCCACCGAGGTAACCGGCTTCGCCCGAACCCTTCTGGCCGAATTCGGTCAGCGGCGACGGCGTGCAGTGGTCGACGATGGTGATAGCAGGCACTTCCTCGGAGCTCGGCAGCAGGTAATCCATGAAGGTGCCGGCCAGCAGTTGGCCGTCTTCCGAGAATGCGAATTTCTCCATCAGCGCCGCACCCAGGCCGTGCGCAACGCCGCCGTAAGTCATGCCGTGCACGACGTCCGGACTGATCATCACGCCGCAGTCGTGGCCGACGACATAACGGTGAATCTTGATCTTGCCGGTGGCCGGGTCGATGCTGGTCAGGATCACGTGCGACTCGAACGAGTGGCAGGGGTACATCTGCACGCGCCCATCCTCGGTCGGCATCATGCCGCCGGTCGGCACTTCCCAGACGAACTTCTCCTGCAGACCCGGCTCCATGCCTGCCGGGAGCTTGTGGTAGTAACGGTGCGCGATCTCGACCAAGGCGTCCCAGGTGATGCGCTGCGTCGGGTCGGCCTTCAGCACAATGGCGCCGGCTTCGTAGGCGAGCTCGTCTTCGTTCTTGCCCATGTTGTGCGCGGCGATGCGCATGAGTTTCGCGCGCAACTTCTTCGCTGCGCCGGCTGCCGCACCGCCGAGCATGATCGCCATGCGGCTGCCGACCGGGCTGTTCGAGGGCAATGCGTTCAGCGAATCCGCATGCAGCACACGGATCGAATCCGGCTCGCGGTCCAGCACTTCGCCGACTACGGTCGATACCAGCGTTTCGTGCGCCTGACCGGAGGTGGAAGTGCCCATCAGTGCCGTCACCGCCCCGGAGAGGTCGATGCGCACGAGGCAGGAATCCATCCAGGTCGTGGTCTGGTTCTTGGGGTTGAACAGCGGCTCGAAGGACGAGTTGCCGCCCGAGGGTTCCAGGCAGGTCGAAATACCGATGCCGGCCAAGAGACCTTGCGCGCGCAATTCTTCACGCTGCGCGACCAGCTTTTCGTACTGCGCCGCGCTCAAGGCCTTGCCGAGCACGGTTTCGTGATCGCCCGAGTCGTAATGCGTGCCGCTGGGGATCAGGTAGGGGAATTCATCCTTGGCGATCAGGTTGCGCTTGCGCAGTTCGATGCGGTCCATGCCGAGATAACGCGCGACCTTGTCGATGCCGGTTTCAATTGCGTAGTTGGTCGGCGACTGGCCGAAACCGCGCACGGCTTCCTGCGGGGTCTTGTTGGTCATCACCGAGATCGCTTCGTACTCGACGCTACCGATGCGGTACGGGCCGACAATCGCGCCGACCGGTTTGCCAAGTTGCAGCGGCGAACGGCCCGAGTAGGCGCCGATGTCGTCGATGGCGCGCATGCGCATCGAGCGGATGATGCCTTCGCCGTCAAACGCGAGCGTGACGTCGAAGATGCGGTCCGGGCCCTGCATATCGCCGCCGCGCATGTTCTCCAGGCGGTCTTCGATGAAGCGCACCGGGCGATTCAACTTGCGAGCGAGATAGCCGACCAGCACCGAGTGCTTCAGGCCGCGCTTCACGCCGTAGCTGCCGCCGACGTCCACATCGAAATGCACGCGCACGGCATTGCCGGGCAGGCGCAGGCACTTGGCCATCTGGTCCGGATACTTCGGCATCTGGATCGAGGCCCAGACATCGAGGATTTGCGTGGCGTCGTTCCAGGAGCAGGTCACGCCGAAGGTTTCGATCGGCACCGTGGAGCTGCGCGCCCAGCGCACGCGGTAGGACAGCTTGTGCTGGCTTGCTGCGAAGGCTTCATCGACGCCGCCCCAGACGAACTTGCGACGGAAGATCACGTTCGAGCCGTGCTGCGGATGCACGCGCGGTGCGCTGTCCTGCATCGCTTGCTCGGGGTCGACCACATGCGGAGTCGGCTCGTAGTCGATCTGGATCAGTTCAGCGGCATCCTCGGCTAGCGCGCGCGACTCGGCAACGACCGCCACCACCCATTCACCGGAATAGCGCACGAGGCCGCTCGCGAGCGGATAGCGTGCAACCTTCGGCGCATCCACGCCCGGCAGCGCGGCGTCGGTTTCGGCCTGCAGTTCATCGCCGGTCAGCACGTAATGCACGCCCGGCAGTGCCAGCGCGGCGGAACTATCGATGGAAAGAATGCGCGCGCTCGCATAAGGACTGGCGACGATGGCCACATGCAGCGTGTTCGGCAACTGGATGTCGGCGGCGTAGCGGCCTTGCCCGGTCACGAAGCGCTTGTGTTCGACCGCGCGACGATGGCGGCCGATGTACTTGAATTTTTTGTTCTCAGCCATGCGTCGCTCCTTCCTTCTCTTCACTGGTGGCGTGCTTCACCGCATCGACGATCTGCTGGTAGCCGGTGCAACGGCACAGGTTGCCGCCGATGGCATCGCGAATCTGCGCTTCGTCCGGATGCGGGTTCTTTTCTACCAAGGCGTGGCACGCGACCAGCATGCCCGGCGTGCAGTAGCCGCATTGCAGCGCATGCTTTTCGCAGAACGCATCCTGGATCTTGGACAGCGTGCCGCGCTCGGGCGCGAGACCTTCGACGGTGGTGATCTCCATGCCGTCGGCCTGCACGGCGAACATGCAGCAGGACCGCACCGGATCGCCATTCAGCAACACGGAACAGGCACCGCAGACGCCGTGCTCGCAACCGACGTGGGTGCCGGTAAGCGAGAGGTGGTCGCGCAGGAAATCGACCAGCGTGGTGCGCGGTTCGACGAAGCGCGACTGCGGCTTGCCGTTGACGATGATTTCGACTTTGACGGGATTGCTCGACATGATCGGATTCCTTTAGTGAGCAGCAGGGGCAAGCGCAGGAGCTGCGGTGCCGCTGGCGCGCGCCGCGGCGCGCTGGAGAATGCGGGCCAGCAGCACGCTGGCGAGATGGCGCCGGTATTCGGCATCGGCATGCATGTCGGAACCGGGCTCGACCTGCTGCGCGGCGGCATGCGCGACTTCCTGTGCCAGCGCCGCATCGATGCGCTTGCCGACCACTTGCGCGGCCAGTTCGGGGAAGGCGCGCGGCGTGCCGTCGACACCGCCCAGACCGAAGGCTGCGCGACGGCAGATGCCGTCGGCGTCGATCTGCAACTGGCAGGCGGCGGACGCCATCGCGAAGTCGCCATGGCGCATCGACACTTCTTCAAACTCGCTGGCCACACCGGGCCCGCTCCACACCGGCCATTCGATCTCGACCAGGCATTCGGTCTCGCCGACGGCGGTAAACATCGGGCCCATGAAGAATTCATCGGCATTCACATAGCGCTCGCCACTCTTGCTGCGCAGGCGCAGTTGCGCGCCCAGCACGGCGGCGGCCAGCGGCAGTTCGGCAGAAGGGTCGGCATGCACGAGGCTGCCGCCGACGGTGCCGCGGTTGCGCGTCTGGATGTGACCGACCCACTTGAGCGCATCGCGCACCAGCGGTAAGGAACGGTGCAGCGCGTGGTCGTCTTCCACATCGCGCTGACGGCGGCCTGCGCCCATCAGCACACTGCCGGGCTGCACCGAAACGGTCTTCAGCTCGGCCAGACGATTGATGTCGATCAGCACCGAAGGTCGTGCCAGGCGCATGGCCATCATCGGCACCAGGCTCTGGCCGCCGGCAATCAGCTTGCCTTCATAACCGTGTTGATCGAGCAGCTCGAGCGCATGCTCGACGCTGTCGGCGCGTACATAGTCGAAACTGGCTGCCTTCATTGTTTTCTTCCCTCGAGGGCGGTTGTGCGAACGCGCAATGTGAAGCGATACATGTTGTCTCCTGGTCGTGACGTCTGGTGTCGGTTTGTTTTTCCAGGCGCAAGGCCAGGACGGACGCCTTGATTACGGGGCGTAGTATCGCCAGCGGGCCTCTGACGGCTCAATCGATTAATACTCACGGCTTGTGAGTTTTTCTGGCCTGAGGGGAGTGCGGGGCGGGTGAAAAAAGGTGGGGAAACGCGGGACTGGCGCGGATGGAACGGGACTATGAGGAGGGATTGGTGCGCGCGGGGAGCCTACATTTTTGTTTCAGCAAGCTGTCCTGTCGCTCGCGCGCACGCGGCAGCCCAGCTCAAGAGC
>DATBUE010000217.1:0-1553 GCA_036516375.1 Noviherbaspirillum sp.
GGCGGGGAGCGGCGCATCGCGGGGGATGCCACCTCGGCCGCCGACCAGGTCGGCCACCTGAACCTGATCCACCCGGGTCGGATCCAGGTCTTCGGCCAGCTTGAGCTGCGCTACTACAACAAGCTCTCGCAGATCTCGCGCAAATACCAGACCGACGAACTGGTCGCTGGCGAGCCGCCGGCCATCGTGATTGCAGAAGGGCTGGAAACGCCGGCCGACATTCTGGAGGTCTGCGACGAGCGCAACATCCCGGTGTTCTCGACCCCCCTGCCCGCAGCACAAGTCATCGATTACCTGCGCGTCTACCTGAGCAAGGAACTCGCCCAGCGCATCACCATGCATGGCGTGTTCATGGATGTGCTCGGCGTGGGCGTGTTGATTACGGGCGAATCCGGCCTTGGCAAGAGCGAATTGGGTCTGGAACTGGTCTCGCGCAATCACGGCCTGGTGGCCGACGATGCAGTCGAGTTTTCGCGCATCGCACCGAACATGATCGAAGGGCGCTGCCCGCCGCTGCTGCAGAACCTGCTGGAAGTGCGCGGCCTGGGCCTGCTCGACATCAAGACCATCTTTGGCGAAACCGCGGTTCGCCGCAAGATGCGCCTGAAGCTGATCGTGCATCTGGTACGGCGCAAGACGCTGGAGGAAAACTACGAGCGCCTGCCGCTGCATTCGCAGACCCAGGAAGTGCTGGGCCTTGCCATTCGCAAGGTCGTGATTCCGGTCGAAGCCGGCCGCAACCTGGCGGTGCTGCTCGAAGCCGCGGTGCGCAACACCATCCTGCAACTGCGCGGCATCGACACGCTACAGGAATTCATGGAGCGCCAGCAGAAGGCCATGGGCAGCGACTGAACCGACGCAGCCTGCCCCTTGCGCTATCATTACCGCCCATGCGGATCATCCTTATCACAGGCATTTCCGGGTCCGGAAAATCGGTCGCACTCACCGCGCTGGAAGACGCCGGTTACTTCTGTGTCGACAATCTCCCGCCCAGCCTCTTGTGCCAGCTCGTCGCTACCCGCGCGCGCGAAGACGCGCAAACATTGGCAGTGGCCATGGATGTGCGCAGCGCCGATTCACTCGCCAGCCTGCCGGCCGACATCTCGCTGCTCAAGGAACAGGGACATGACGTCACAGTCCTGTTCCTGAATGCCAAGACCGAATCCCTGATCAACCGCTTCTCCGAAACGCGGCGCAGCCATCCGCTCTCGCACCGCCTGCGCCAGTCTGCCGAGGGCGAACAGCCGACGCTGGCCGAATGCATCCTGCGCGAACGTGAACTGCTGTCGGCGATCGAAGGCCTGGGGCATGTGATCGATACCTCGGGCCTGTCGGCCAACAAGCTGCGAAGCTGGATCAAGGATTTGATCGACAACCGCCAGTCTGCACTGAACCTGTTGTTTGAATCCTTCGCCTTCAAGTACGGAGTACCCCTGGATGCCGATCTGGTGTTCGACGTGCGCGTGCTGCCCAACCCGTATTACGACACTGCGCTGCGCCCGCTCACCGGGCGCGATGCTCCGGTCATCGCCTATCTCGCCAGCCAGGACAGC
>DATBUE010000218.1:0-4384 GCA_036516375.1 Noviherbaspirillum sp.
TCGTGGCCCAGATTTCGCAAATCTGCTTGCGCAGGGCTTTCACCAGTTCGATATTCTTTGCCTTGGGGTTATTGCGGATATAGTTGCCGGCCCACCCTTGTTCGCTGCCGGCCGACAGGTCGTCGCCAAGTAATTTCTTGAGGCCTGCTTCGTTAACCTTGTCTGCGGCCGACCACCCCGCATTGAGCTTGAGTTTCAAGGGGCCGAGCTTGATCTTCTGTGTCAGCGCAGCCTCGTTCACGCCGAAATTGAATGCGGCAACGTCAAGCTCCACCTTCACCTTTTTGGGAACGTTTCCGTCATTGACTTCAATCTCGATGCCGCCATTGCGTGCGCTCATTTCCGTGAGCGTGTTCCAGGCCTTCACCTGCCCCTTCATTTGCGTCCCTTCGGTCTGGCTGAAGAAATTCATGGCGGTAACAAGGGAAGTCGATGAAAGCTTGAGCTTGATCGGTTCGCCGGTCTGGAGGGCGCGCCGCAGTTCGGGCTCCTTGATGTTTTTCAGCGTGGTCAGGATCACTTCCTCGCTGCGTTCCAGCGCGATTTTTTCCCGTTTCTTCTTGCTCCTAACTCCATAGGCCTCGTTGATTCCATGCCTGACGGCGCTGACGAGCGTTTTCGGTTGGCCGTCGCGCCCGGTCATGGTGAATCGGGTCGACCAGAGATTGGGCGAATGTTCGGATTTTGTCGTGCTGCTACAAACACCCTTTCCGTTGTACTGGTTTTTAAAGATATCCTTTTGCCCGAGCTTCATCTGGCTGGCTGGTGTCATGTCGCAAGTGAATGTCTGACCAGCATGGTCAAAAGAGGTATGAATCGTTTCCCACGGCCGGTCGTTCAGGCTCTGAACCACTCCTTCCTTGTACAAACGTTGCGCTTCTTTCTTTGCGTACTTTGTCCCCCCCTTCATGCCTGGGCCCACGTGCTCGGTGTATAGGTGATCGGCCAGCATCGTCTGCAAGTTCTTCTCAAATTTCTTGTGCATGTCCGCGGGCAAACTGCCGTCACGCACCTGTCCCTCGATCAAGCGCAGGCTCGCTTCCAGCCCTCGTCCACCGTCCATGAATTTCTCTCTGTTGGACTGCACGGCGATCATGGCTCCATGTACGCGCTGCCCCCAAAGGTCCTTGAGGTCGGGGGAAAGAGATGCGGTTGTCTCGAGTTTGTCTCTCGACGAGTTGCCTCTGCTTAGCAGGCGCTGGAGCCTAAAGCGTTCCCTGTCCGCTATTTTTCGCAGATCTTCTCTAGTGGTTTGCGGTGATAGGGACGGTTCGGATTCTGAGGAGGATGTTGAGAATCTTGAGAAGACCGAAGATATCGAGGTACGACGAGACGATGTCGTCGATTCATGAGATGGGTAGGGCGTAGATGGGCGAAACGAAGTGCGCATGGGAGTGTCCCGCCGCTCCGCCTTCACAAAACAAGGCTATATAACCAACTTTGTCCTGGAGCATTTGCCGAAGCGAAAAAGGGTTGCAGCAAAAGAAAACATACCTTGAGCGTGGGTGGCGCCACACATGGCGCTGGTTCCATTCGCAACCGCTTTTCCGAGCAATGGGTGTCCACATAGCTGCCTTTCGAGGTCATGGCAGCAGGCTAGGAAAAATCAGGGCGAGTGGACGTCGTCGCGCGGAGGATGCTCGACAAGCGCATGGACAAGAAAGCGGCGGACGGGAAGACCGCTGGCCGCTTTGCGGAAGCTCCAGTCAGGTGCGATAGCTGCTCGCGCCGGAACCCGGCCCGCGCGGAGTGCGAGCGTAGCGTTGCGGCGCGATGGACGGATCGAAGTCGGTCCAGTCGCCGTCGGCAATCGTGCCCTGCGCGGTTTCCAGGTCGGCCGCGCCCAGCGTGTTCAGCAATTCCACCGCGCGCTCCTCGGCATCGTCGCCGGTCACGGCCACCGCCACGTACATCCCGGCTTCGCGCGCCGGCAACAGGTTCTCGGGATCCTCACCGTGCTCGCCGCTGTCGCCGGCATCCTTCATCTGCGACAACCCACCGATCAGCCCACCCAGATGCGCGCCGACCAAGCCACCGGCCACCGCGCCGAGCGGCCCGAGCACCGGCGTGGCCGCGAGACCGGCCGCAGCGCCAGCTGCGACGCCCGCCGCTGCACCCTTGCCCGACTGCTTGGCGCCGGCCGACTTGTCATGGTCGCCGCCAAGGCTGTACGTGGCGTGCTGGCCAGGCGGGTTCAGGTAAAAACTGGTGACGTGCTCGTGCGCAAAACCGGCGCGCAGCAATTCCTCAACCGCGCGCTCGGCACTGTCCTGCTGCTCGAAACGTCCTGCAATGATCGTTGCCATACGGACCTCCTTGTTTGCATGCTTCATTCGTAATTGAGAGCGGCACAGGCCTGATTAGTTCTTGCACTTTTGCCACAGAGGCCGGCCCTTGTAGAACTTCCCGACAGTGGTAAAGCCTGCACGCTGCGCGCCCGCTCCGCATTCCGCAAGCGCAGGTCTGGACCTTGCATCACGATGCACCCATCGACCAGGAGGCAGCCATGTCCCAATCCCCTTCCACCGTTCCTGCTGAGGTGATTGATGCGGCCGGCGCGCATGCGACGGTCCTCGCCGACGACGGCGAGTCCGTGCAATTGCGCTGGCCCGACGGCACCGAACTGACCGTGCCGAGCCACTTCCTGCGCACGCGCGAGGACGGCACGCGCCTGCTGCCGCTGGTACTGCATGCTGATGGCGCGGTGCGGATGCCGGTGATGCAGGAGCAGCTGCAGGTCGACAAGCGCGTGGTCGACACGGGCGGCGTGCGCATCCACAAGCGCGTGCACACGCACGAGGAAGAAGCGGCGCTGGCCCTGATGCAGGAAGACTTGCAGGTCGAGCGCGTACCGATCGGCAAACCGGTCGAGGACGGATCAGCGCCGCGCATGCGCGAGGAGGGCGACACCATCGTGATCCCGGTACTGGAAGAGCGCCTGGTGGTGAGCAAGCAACTGGTGCTGAAGGAAGAGTTGCGCGTGACGCGTACGCGCACGCCGCGCCATGAAAGCCATACCGAGGTGCTGCGCAGCGAGCAGGTGGAGGTCGAGAGGTTCGCCGAGCAGCCGCGCCGGGATGTCTGACCTTGGGCTTGCGCCCGGGTCACGAACGATATCCCGGGCACGCCTTATGCTGCATGCCACCTCCCCGCCGTCGCTCGACGCTGCGGCGCAACCCGATCAGGAGGCAATCATGCAAAACACCATCATTGGCGTCTACGACGATATCGCGCAGGCCCAGGCCGCGCAGGACGAACTCGTCGCTGCCGGCTTCGCGCGCGAGCGCGTCCAGCTCAACCCGCATGCCGACAGCATCGGCACGACGGGTACTAGTTCCACCAGCGCATCAACCTCCGGCACCAGCCAGAGCGACAGCGGTGGCATAGGCGGCTTCTTCCGCGGGCTGTTCGGCATGGATGAAGAGAGCGAAACCCGAAGCGGTTCCGAATATGACATGTACGCCGAAGCCGCGCGCCGCGGCAGTTGCGTGCTGACCGTCGACGCCGACAGCGACGACGAGCTCGACCGCGCCGAAGCCATTCTCCAGCGCCACAATCCGGTCGACATCGACCAGCGCTCCGAGAGCTGGCGCAGCGAAGGCTGGACCGGTTACGACGCCAGTGCGCCGGCCTACAGCGCGGACGAGATGCAGGCCGAACGAGCACGCTACGCCAGCACAGGTTCAACTGCGCGCACAACCGACGACACGACTGAGAACCAGCGCATACCCGTGGTCGAAGAGCAACTGAAGGTCGGCAAGCGCACGGTCAATCGCGGTGGCGTGCGCGTCGTGCGGCGTACCAGCGAAAAGCCGGTGCACGAGTCGGTGGACTTGCGCAAGGAAACCGTGAGTGTCAACCGCCAGCCCGTGGACAAGCCGGCCAGCGAAGCCGACCTCGCAGCCTTCGAGGAAGGCACGATCGAGATGCGCGAAACGTCAGAGGAAGCCGTGGTCTCGAAGGAGGCGCGCGTGGTCGAGGAAGTCGAGATCGGCAAGCAGGTCAGCCACGAAACGGCCGACATCGACGAAAAGCTGCGCCGCACCGATGTCGACGTGCAGCGCATGGACACGGCGGCGGGGCGCGGCGATTACGCCGACACCGTGCAAGCCGCAGACGATGCCGACTTCCGCACGCACTGGCAGAACGCCTACGGAACCAGCGGCGGCCGGTACGAAGACTACGACGCCGCTTATCGCTACGGCTCCAGCGCCGACGAGCGCGTGCGCAATGCGCGTTGGGAAGACGTGGAACCGCAGATGCGCAGCGACTGGGAAGCGCACCACCCGGAAAGCACCTGGGAGCGCGTCAAGGATGCGGTGCGTTACGGCGCGCAACGCCACTCGCGCATGTGATGTGATGTCATGAATCGCCCCGGGGCGGC
>DATBUE010000219.1:0-5228 GCA_036516375.1 Noviherbaspirillum sp.
CACTTCTTAACAAGGTGCGCGGCGAGCGCGGTTAGAGCGGCTTCGCCCTGGTTGGTTCAGTTGAGGCCGCTTGCGGGCTCGATGCCTGCAAGCGGCCAGTTTTGTCAGTGGCGCGCCGGTGCGCCATGCGCTCCCGCATGCCCGCCTTGGTCGCCGTGCATACCATGGGCGCCGGTAGCAGCTTGGACCGGCACCGTTACCGCAACCTTGCCGGCCTTTTCGAATTGCAGCGTGATATCGAGATGTGCGCCTGCTGTCAGCGGCTGTTGCAGGCCCATGAGCATCAGGTGATAGCCGCTCCCGGGTTTCATTTCTAGCTTGGCGCCCGGTTTCAGTTCGATCCCTTCCACTTCGCGCATGCGCATCACATTGCCTTCCATCGCCATCGTGTGCAGCTCCACGGACTTTGCTGCGGGAGTGCTGGCGGCAATCAGGCGATCCGCCTCCTTGCCGCGGTTTTCCAGGGTCAGGTAGGCGCCTGCGGATTTTTGCTGGGGCATTGTCGAGCGGGCGAACGAAGACGTCACGTGTACGTTCTGGGCAATGGCCGAAGTGCTGGCGGCGAGCAGCAGGGCGGTCAGGATGAGGGGGCGAAATGTCATGTGTTTTCCTTTCGATGAGGGATGCGGCGGCGGGTCAGGCCCCGCCGGAAAAATCGTTCTGGCGCCACGCTTCGTATACCACGACGGCGACCGTGTTCGAGAGATTCAGGCTGCGATTGTCGGGGCGCATCGGCAGGCGGATGCGTTGCGAAGGCGGAAAGGACTCGCGCAGTGCGGGTGCGAGTCCGCGTGTCTCGCAGCCGAAGACGAACACATCGCCGGGCAGGAATCGGGCTTGTGAAAAGGGGGCCGAGCCGTGCGTGGTCAGTGCAAACATGCGCGCTGGATCGGGGTGCTGGACGTCGAGAAAGGCTTGCCAGTCCTGATGCACGCGCATGTTTGCATACTCGTGGTAATCGAGGCCGGCGCGGCGCATCCTTGCATCATCAAGGGGAAAGCCCAGCGGCTCGATCAGATGCAGTTGGGCGCCGGTATTTGCGCAGAGCCGGATCACATTGCCGGTGTTGGGGGGGATTTCCGGTTCAACCAGGACGACGTGGAACAAGGGACTTCCTCTTTGCATTCAATTTGGCAATGTACGGGCGAACACGAAATTGGTAACGCTTGCCGCACCGCCGGCGCATAGCGTGGATGCAAGCGCATCCAGTGTCTCGCCCGTTGTCATCACATCGTCCACTACGCCTATGTGGCGCCCGTACAAGGCAGCGCTGGCGCCAGGCAGGACTGCGAACGCGCCTGCCACATTGCGGCGTCGTGCATCCGGATGGAGCAGCGATTGTGCCCCGGTCTCGCGCACCCGTGTGACTAGCCTGGAGGTGACGGGGATATCGAGCGCACGTCCCAGCGGCCGGGCAATTTCGAGTGCTTGATTGAAGCCGCGCTGGATCAGGCGCTGCCGACCGAGCGGGACTGGCACCAGCAAGGCCGGACGTGGAAAGGCAGGAAGGGCTCGTGCAGCTTCGGCAAGCAGCCTTGCCATCAGCGCAGCAAGATCCAGTTGCGCGCCGAACTTCAATCCCAGAACCAGTTGATCGAGCGGCGCAGCATAGTCGACCGCGACAATGGTGGCTTCGAAGGAACAAGATTTCGCCATGCATTTCGCGCACTGCCTGATCGTGTCCGGCAGGGGAAGCGCGCAGCAAGTGCAGCGCGGTGTCTCGCGGCGCAGATGGCGCTGCCGGCAGTGCTGGCATAGTGCGTCGCCAGCATCGCTACCGCAAAGCGTACAGCTCGCTGGCAGCAGGGTGCGCCACCACAGTCGCGACAGGGCGGATAACGTCATCGCGGGTGAAATGCGCCGAAGAGGTGGACGGGGTGACATCGGGCAGCAGGAGAGGCGAGCGTGTAGACTTGCGCAATTATCGCATCTGCCGTAACGCCTCCTGTGTCAAGCCCATCCCCATCGTACAAGGCAAGCGCGCCGATCGACGTGCAGCACGTGCGCGCGCTTTTTGGACGCCCCCTGCGTCTGGCCGATGGCGAATTCCTGCGTCGCGAAGTCGCGGCGCGAATGCATGAACGGCTGGCCCTGGTCAAGCTCGATCCGGTAGCCGTGCTGGATGCGGGGTGCGGTGGCGGCGCGGACCTAGCGCTGCTGAAACAGCGTTATCCCGGCGCGCGCGTGCTCGGTCTGGACGCAGCACAACCGAGGCTAGCGCAGGCGCAGCATGCGCAGCGCGAAGGCCGCTCGGCCTTGTTGCGTGCTATGCAGCGGCTCGCGCCGGCCGCCTTCACGCTGAAGGCGGGAGAGGCTGAATATGTTTGCGGCGATTTCGCCAGCACCCCCTTGCAGTCGGCCTCCGTCGATCTGCTGTGGTCGAATCTTGCATTGCATTGGCACCCGGAACCCGAGCGCGTCTTCGAAGAGTGGCGCAGGGTCTTGCGTGTCGATGGCTTGCTGATGTTTTCTTGTTTCGGCCCCGATACCTTGAAGGAGGTTCGCGCGGCCTTTGCGGCCACGAATGCCATGCCCCCCGTTCTTCCGTTCGTGGACATGCATGACTTGGGCGATATGCTGATTGCAGCAGGTTTTGCCACTCCGGTCATGGACATGGAGACCATTGTCGTCACCTACGACTCGGTCGATCGTTTGCTGCGCGACGTGCGTGCGCAGGGAGGCAATCCCTTGTCGACGCGCCGGCGCGGCTTGATCGGACGCGAACATTGGCGGCACATGTGCGAAGTCCTCGAAAGGACGCGCGATGCTGACGGGAAGTTGCGGCTCAGCTATGAAGTCGTTTACGGCCATGCATTCCGACCGGTGCCGCGCAAGACTGCTTCGGGAGAGGCCGTCATACGGCTCGATTTGCCCAAAAAATAAGCAATCACGCAATCCTTGCCGGAATTGCCAGCACGCTGAGCAGATGCGGTGGCGATACAAGGCAACGATGTTTGGAAAGTCGGGGATGGCAATCCGTTACCAGTGAAAACCGCTTTCTTCAAGGACATGGATCTACTTGCTGCTACTTTGAATTAAGACTTATACTTCCGGACTTTTGCAAAGGGGCCAGATCACGTCCTTAGTCGGCGTGCGATACCCTTTGTATCCGATCGATCCGCTTCCAGTTCGGCTCCACCGACGAGGCGGGAACAAGGTCTGGCGAGACTGGAAATGCGTGCCGGTCAGCGAAACAAATGAAAGCGGGTCGGCGCGCCATGTGCAGCGCACTCAGCTCAGCGGTAACACGGACGGGATTCCAATTTTAGGTATTGAGGAAATTATGAAACTTGCGAAGCGCCTTCAATCCTTGATGCTCGGTGCGTCGCTCCTGGCGGCGGGCTTGCCGGCATGGGCGGTCAATGACAGTCCCGGCGGTCCGGCCGTGCGTCAGCTGAACTTCCAGCCCCCCGTCACCAGGATCGCGGAAGAGATTTACTCTCTCCACAACATGATGCTCGTCATTTGCCTGGCGATCTTCATTGCCGTGTTTGGCGTGATGTTCTATTCCATCTGGAAGCACCGCAAATCGGTGGGACACAAGCCGGCGACCTTCCACGAAAGCACTGCTGTCGAAATCGCCTGGACCGTCGTCCCCTTCCTGATCGTGATCGGCATGGCTTTGCCGGCTACGAAGACAGTGGTCGCCATGAAGGACACCTCGAATGCTGACCTGACGATCAAGGTCACCGGCATGCAATGGAAGTGGGGCTACGATTACCTGAAGGGCGAGGGCGAAGGCATTTCCTTCCTGCAGACACTGGCCACGCCGCGTGAGCAGGTCATCGATTCCAGTTTGACCAAGAGCGACAACTATCTGATCGAAGTCGACAACCCCGTCGTCGTCCCTGTCAACAAGAAAGTGCGACTGGTCCTGACCGCCAACGACGTGATCCACGCCTGGATGATCCCCGCTTTCGGCGTCAAGCAAGATGCCATTCCCGGTTTCGTGCGTGATACCTGGTTCCGCGCCGAGAAGACCGGCGTTTATCGTGGTCAGTGTGCCGAGCTGTGTGGCAAGGAACACGCCTTCATGCCTATCGTGGTGAACGTCGTGTCGGATGAGGAATATTCGCAATGGGTCGCGACCAAGCAAAAGGAAATGGCTGCTGCTGCGGACGACCCGAACAAGACTTGGACCATCGATGAATTGGCGCAACGCGGCGAAAAGGTCTACCAAGCCAATTGCGTGGCCTGCCACCAAGCCAACGGTCAGGGTGTTCCGGGCGCTTTCCCTGCACTGGCCGGTTCCAAGGTGGTCAATGGGCCGCGCGCAGAGCAGGTCAATGTCCTGCTCCACGGGCGCAACGCGATGCCGTCGTTCAAGCAACTCAACGACACCGAGATTGCAGCCGTGATCACCTACACCCGCAATTCCTTTGGCAACAAAGCACAGGAAAACATCGTCCAACCGGCCGAAGTGCTGGCTGCGCGCAAGTAATCGAATCTGGAGATTGAGATGAGCACCACAGTAGTCGATCACGCACACGATCATTCTCACGACCACGCGCACGACCACCCGCACGGCTGGCGCCGCTGGGTCTTCGCGACCAACCACAAGGATATCGGCACGCTTTACCTGTGGTTCTCGTTCACGATGTTGCTGTCCGGCGGTGTGTTGGCACTGGGTATCCGTGCCGAACTGTTCCAGCCTGGTCTGCAACTGGTTCAGCCCGAGTTCTTCAACCAGTTGACCACCATGCACGGCTTGGTGATGGTGTTCGGCGCGATCATGCCGGCTTTCGTCGGCTTTGCTAACTGGATGATTCCGCTGCAAATTGGCGCGTCCGACATGGCCTTTGCGCGCATGAACAACTTCTCGTTCTGGCTGCTACCGCCGGCTGCGATCCTGCTGGCGACCTCGTTCCTGGTTCCCGGCGGTGCAACTGCAGCCGGCTGGACGCTGTATGCGCCGTTGACGGTCCAGATGGGCCCTGGCATGGACATGGCGATTTTCGCGATGCACATCATGGGCGCCTCGTCGATCATGGGCTCGATCAACATCATCGTCACCATCCTCAACATGCGTGCGCCCGGCATGACGCTGATGAAGATGCCGATGTTCTGCTGGACCTGGCTCATCACTGCCTATCTGCTGATCGCCGTGATGCCGGTTCTGGCTGGCGCGATCACGATGACGCTGACTGACCGTCATTTCGGCACCTCGTTCTTCAACGCTGCCGGCGGTGGTGACCCGGTGATGTATCAGCACATCTTCTGGTTCTTCG
>DATBUE010000220.1:0-3059 GCA_036516375.1 Noviherbaspirillum sp.
GCAGGAGAACCAGAAAGCACCACTAGACAGGGATGCGCTTGCCCGCTGCATCAGCATTTGGGCCAAGGTCTACCGTCTTCGTGATCGCGAGATGCACTTGTCGGAGCTGCAAATGCCCTCACGCACCTGGGCTGGCCGCGCACTCCCGCGCATGGAGCGTTTTGAATAGCGAGCTCGCCCGCGCCGCACGGAACCTGCCCTGCATGTGTCCCGTGTGGTAGCCGGGAGGCGAACCGTTAATCTACTTGCTGGCTTCAGCCTCGAAAGCAGCGGCACCGTTGGCCACCACGCCTTCACCCGCCGGCACCTGCGAAGACGTGCCGGCCGCGACCTGCAGATCGGCCTCAGGAATCGAAACGCCGAGGGCCGCCAGCTTCTTGTGTGCAGCCACCTCCCCCCAGCGTGCAGCCACCTGCCATGCATTGACGGCCTCCACATGGCGCCGCTGCTGATAGAAGACATTGCCCAGCCCAAGCCAGCTCCGGCCCAGGTGTTCGCCGTCTCGGATTGCCTTGGCGTAGAGGCGCTCCGCGCGCATCAGGTCACCCACATTCAACGCCGCAGACGCCGCCTCGTAGTTCCCGGAACTCGCGCAACCGGCCAGTCCCAGGGTCAAGGCAAGAAGCAATGAGGTGGCGCGCATGACAAACTCCCGGACACATGGTGTTACCAAGGAAGATACGCAATGCGGCGCAGGTCGCGGTTGCGACTTCACAAACCAAGCTTGCAGATACGGAGCCCCAAATCTCGAATTTTTCGGCTGAAACCGCCTTGATCCCGTTAGAGCCGATTCGCCCTCGGCGAGATGTACCGGTAGAGCCCGCCGCCGTCGAATAGCTTCACGACCCGTGCGGCCGATTCCACTGCCTTGCATTGCGGATCCGCAAACTTATTTGTAGGCAGCGCGTGATCAGAACCCGTTTCGTACCTACACCGATGCCTACACAACACATGTGCGACAGGATGCGCCCAGATGACTTTGTGAGGTTCAGAAAAAAACCCCCTGTAGAGCCGTGCTTCTACAGGGGGTTTTGTGGGGAACTGTTCGATATCGCGTGAACAGCTTTACCTATGCTGGCGGAAAGGGAGGGATTCGAACCCTCGGTACGGGGACACCGTACGCCTGATTTCGAGTCAGGTACATTCGACCACTCTGCCACCTTTCCTTGCGGTCGTTTGGGCTTGGTTAAGGCCACGAAGCGCGAGATTATAGCAGAGCCATGACGGCATGGAACAGCTTCTTTTCCCCTCGGCTGGTAGGAAAACCGTCTTGCCTTGATCTCTATCCAATCCGTCATCGTGCTGTCACAAATGGCATCTAAGTACCCGCGGCGACCTTCATGGAAGCCGCACCCCTGATCGTGGATCTGAACACGAGTCTGCAAGACCTGTTGCAGATGCAGATCAAGGCCGCGCGCTATGCGAATCCACTGACGTTATTGCCGGGCAGCGTGCCGATCGACGAACATATCGAGCGCCTGCTACTTCGATCTCGACCAATTCAAGCCCTTTAACGCCACGATCAGGCGTTGCGCGCCAGTCGGGTCACGCCGCCCATATACGGCTGCAGCGCGGCGGGAATCTCGACGCTGCCATCGGCCTGCTGGTAATTTTCCAGCACGGCCACCAGCGTGCGTCCGACCGCAAGACCGGAACCGTTGAGCGTGTGCAGCAGTTCCGGCTTGCCTTGAGCATTGCGGAAGCGAGCCTGCATGCGGCGCGCCTGGAAGGCTTCGCAATTCGAGATCGAGGAAATCTCGCGGTAGGTATTCTGCGCCGGCAGCCAGACTTCGATGTCGTAAGTCTTGGCCGCGCCGAAGCCCATGTCGCCGGTGCATAGCGTGATCACGCGGTACGGCAAACCGAGCTTTTTCAGGATGGCTTCGGCGTGGCCGAGCATCTCTTCCAGCGCCTCGTACGACTTTTCCGGATGCACGACCTGCACCATCTCGACCTTGTCGAACTGGTGCTGGCGGATCATGCCGCGCGTGTCGCGGCCATAGCTGCCGGCTTCGGAGCGGAAGCATGGCGTGTGGGCGGTGAGCTTGAACGGCAGCGCGTCAGCCGCCACGATTTCGTCGCGCACCATGTTGGTCAACGAGACTTCGGAAGTCGGGATCAGGTAGAGCGCCTCGCCCTCGCCTTCCTGGCCGCCCTTCTTCGCGGCGAACAGATCGGCTTCGAACTTCGGCAACTGGCCGGTACCGCGCAACGAATCGGCGTTGACCATGTAGGGCGTATAGCACTCGGTATAACCATGCTCGGCGGTATGCGTGTCGAGCATGAACTGCGCGAGTGCGCGATGCAGACGGGCGATACCGCCTTTCATGACGGCAAAGCGCGAGCCGGTGAGCTTAGCAGCGGTGTCGAAGTCGAGTCCGAGCGCGGCGCCAACATCCACATGGTCCTTCACCTCGAAGTCGAAGGTGCGCGGCGTACCGACCTTGCGCAATTCGACATTCGCACTCTCATCCTGCCCCGCCGGCACCGATTCGTGCGGCAGGTTGGGGATGGCGAGCATGAAGTCTTGCATCTGCGCCTGCACCGCTTCCAGCCGCTCTGCCGATGTCTTGAGCTCGTCGCCGATGCCGGCAACTTCCGCCATCACTGCGGACGTGTCCTCGCCTTTGCCCTTGAGCATGCCGATCTGCTTGGAAAGCGTGTTGCGCTTGCCTTGCAATTCCTCGGTGCGGGTCTGGATCTGCTTGCGCTCGGCTTCGAGCGCATTGAAGGTCGCCACATCGAGCTGGAATTTGCGCGCCGCAAGACGCGCGGCAACGGCGTCGATGTCCTTGCGAAGGAGTTGGATGTCGATCATGGAAAGGTGTGGGACAAGAGGGAAAGCGGCATTCTATCAAGGGCGCCGCGACGGCCCTTTGCAAGCGGCAGCGGTGCGCGCGCAGCGGACTGAGCCGGCACAAACTTTCTGCCATTCACCTGCTCCACATGTCCGCCCCGGCGCTTCATCTCGGCTGCGGTACGCCAGCAAGCGCATCCGCACGAATGTGCAGATAGAGCGGATTCGCCCTGACCGGCTCAGTCGAGGCCGAGGCGGATTG
>DATBUE010000221.1:0-4026 GCA_036516375.1 Noviherbaspirillum sp.
ATGATTTCATTGGCCAGGTGGTCGCGCTTGTCCAGGGTTTCCGCCACCTGCACCAAACCGAAATCATTGCCCGACGCTCCGGTGGCTCCGTTACCCGTGTGCCGCAGGTTCACATACAGATATGCCACTCTCACTTCCACCCCCCGCATGACTTCATTGCGGAACTGAACCTGGGTGGTCGACCGGTTCGTCTCGGTCGCTGGCAGCGGCAAGTCACGATCTCCGCCGAGCAGTTCCTGTTCCGTGCCGACGACCTGGTAGTACACGCTGTCGACTTCGTCGGCCAGCAGCACATCCCGCGCCGAGTCGGAAAGGTGCAACGCGAATTTTCCGTCGACTTCCTTCACTTGTTGAGACAGGACGACGGTGCGGTCATCCAAAGCACGGTCGAACGGCTGGTTCGCGATCGACTTGGCGACCAGATACGTGATCGCAATGCTCATCGGCCACAACAACAGCAGCGGAACCAGCATCCAGTCGAGGATTTCGCCGAACAGCGAACGCTGCACGGGTTCCTGCGATTTGGACTGACCTTGGGCCGACGGCGCGAATTTGCCGCCTGCTTCGGCGCGGGGCTTACTCACCGGCCAGGCTCAGCTCGGACCCCGTCGAGTCTTCACTCGGCGGATGAATCTGCATATTTTTCGAGGCAGTAACCGAGGCCGCGCACCGTTGCAATCCGTACCCCGCCCGTCTCAATTTTCTTGCGCAGGCGGTGTACATAGACCTCGATCGCGTTGTTCGAGACTTCCTCACCCCATTCGCACAAGTGATCCACCAGTTGTTCCTTCGACACCAGGCGTCCCGTGCGCTGCAGCAGCACTTCGAGCAGGCCAAGCTCGCGCGCCGACAGGTCCAGCATTTGGTCATGGATGTAGGCGATGCGACCGACCTGATCGAAGGAGAGCGGGCCGTGTCGTATCACGGTCGGCCCGCCCCCGGCACCGCGGCGAGTGAGAGCACGCACGCGCGCTTCCAGTTCGGACAACGCAAATGGCTTGGCCATGAAATCGTCGGCGCCGAGATCCAGCCCCTGCACGCGCTGCTCGACCGAATCGGCAGCCGTGAGAATCAGTACCGGCAAGCGCGAATTACGCGAGCGCAGGCGACGCAGCACTTCCAGGCCCGGCATCTTGGGCAGGCCCAGATCGAGAATCAGCAGATCGAAATCCTGGGTGGACAGGGCACTATCGGCCTCAAGTCCGGTCTTTACGCAATCGGTCGCATAGCCGGACTGCCGCAGGGATCGGGTCAGTCCGTCGGCAAGTACACTATCGTCTTCTGCGAGCAGGATGCGCATGGGAGAGGCAGGCGAGGGTGGCGGCTAGTCTATTGCGTTTGAGAATCACCGGCAAGGCAGTTTCCGTTGGCCGTAATGGCGAAATGTTTGGTATTTTTCAACACCCAAAACCCGCTTGCATTCATACCTGGATTTTTATACAGTACTGGCTGCACCTCCCTTTATTCGCCGAGAGAATTCACGATGGACGAAAAGAAAACCATGTCTAACCCGGAAAAGAGCAAGGCGCTTGCCGCAGCGCTGGCCCAGATCGAAAAACAGTTCGGCAAGGGCTCGGTCATGCGCATGGCCGATGGCGCCGTGGCTGAAGAAGTTCAGGTCGTCTCCACCGGCTCGCTCGGTTTGGATATTGCCTTGGGCGTGGGCGGGTTGCCGCGCGGACGGGTAGTGGAAATCTACGGCCCGGAATCCTCCGGCAAGACCACGCTGACCCTGCAGGCCATCGCCGAAATGCAGAAGCTGGGTGGAACCTGTGCCTTCATCGATGCGGAGCACGCGCTCGATGTGGTCTATGCCCAGAAGCTGGGTGTCAATCTCTCCGACCTGCTGATTTCGCAGCCGGATACCGGCGAGCAGGCGCTTGAGATTTGCGACGCCTTGGTGCGCTCGGGCAGCGTCGATCTGGTCGTAGTCGATTCCGTTGCCGCCCTGACACCCCGCGCCGAAATCGAAGGGGACATGGGCGATTCTCTGCCTGGCCTGCAGGCACGCCTGATGTCGCAAGCCTTGCGCAAGCTCACCGGTAGCATCAACCGCACCAACACCCTAGTCATCTTTATCAACCAGATCCGGATGAAGATCGGCGTCATGTTCGGCAACCCCGAGACCACGACCGGCGGCAACGCGCTCAAGTTCTATGCATCCGTGCGCCTCGACATCCGCCGTACCGGTTCCATCAAGGCTGGCGACGAAGTGATCGGCAATGAAACCAAGGTCAAGGTCGTCAAGAACAAGGTTGCGCCGCCGTTCAAGGAAGCCCACTTCGATATCCTCTACGGGGAAGGCACCTCGCGCGAAGGCGAAATCCTTGACTTGGGCGTAGAGGCGAAGATTGTCGAGAAGTCCGGCGCCTGGTACAGCTACAACGGCGAGCGCATCGGCCAGGGCAAGGACAATGCGCGCAACTACCTGAAAGACAAGCCGGCTCTCGCCTACGAGATTGAGAACAAGGTGCGCGCCGCACTCGGCGTGCGTGAACTGCCGCCGGTTACGGCCCAGACCGAGTAAGCCTCACTTCTGATCGTCCGATTACTTCACGTGAAAGGGCCCGCGTCCGCAGACCACCATGGCAAAGCTGCAAATGAGTCTGAAGGCGCGGGCCCTGAAGTATCTGGCGAGCCGCGAACACAGCCGTAGCGAATTGGCGCGCAAGCTCGCGCGCCATGCGCAGGAAGGCGAGGATGTCGAGGCAGTCCTCGATACGCTGACGGCTGCGAACTTCCTCTCGGAAGAACGTTTTTCCGAATCCTTGGTGCGTCGCCGCTCGGAACGTTTTGGCAATGCACGCATCCTCGCCGAGCTCCAATCCCACAATTTGGACCCTGAGGCCATCGAAGCCGCGCGTACTGTGTTGCGCGAAGACGAGTCAGGCCGCGCCCTTGCGGTCTGGCGTCGCAAGTTCTCACAGCCGCCCGCCGATGCCGCCGAGCGCGCCCGGCAAATGCGTTTCCTGCAGCAGAGAGGATTTTCCACGCGTGCCATCCAGGCCGCTCTGCGCGCCGCCGAAGCTGACGATCCGCTAACGTGAACGGCAATCTTTTCCTCATCGCCTCGCCGCTCTGAAAAAGCCGTCCGGCGTCATATCAAGCTGACTAAGCAAGCTGACTATGGGAAAAGGAGCTGTGCTACACTCTGCCGGTTTTTTTTGCAGCGCCGCAGGAGCGGCTGTTGTCGTAGAAGCTGCGGCAACGACGCGCAAATGCGGCATTCGTTTGCCGCCACAAAAGGCTTTTCGCCTCCATGTTCTTATCTTTGCGAACCCACCGCCATGCGCCTGCGCACGCTCGCCTGGTGCCAGCCCGCGCAGGATTGTGCCGCGCTCCACGGCGAGCCAAGGTCGTGTACGAGAAGAACATTTCTTCCAAATCTCTGAGTTCGATAGCGGGCGCTGCGGCTCATGATTCCGCTTCTGCTGTCCGCCTCACCTCCACAGCAATATCCGAATTCCGGTTTCACCGCCGGTTGTCATCCCGTTTCCCGCCTTGGCCGGCCTTGTCGCCGCGTCCAACGTGGAAATCCTAGTTTCATCCTGTTTGTTTTTTACCAATAGCGTCTGAAGGGAAGCTCGCATGAAGATCCATGAGTATCAGGGCAAAGAAATCCTCCGCAAGTTCGGAGTGACGGTTCCGCGCGGTATCCCGTGCTTTTCCGTTGAAGAAGCGGTCAAGGCGGCCGAAACGCTGGGAGGCCCGGTCTGGGTCGTCAAGGCGCAGATTCACGCCGGTGGCCGCGGCAAGGGCGGTGGCGTCAAGGTTGCCAAGTCGCTCGACCAGGTCAAGGAATACGCCAATGCCATCATGGGCATGCAACTGGTCACGCACCAGACCGGCCCCGAAGGCCAGAAGGTCAATCGCCTGCTGATCGAAGAAGGCGCGGACATCAAGAAGGAACTGTACGTCTCGATGGACACCGACCGTCTCTCCCAGCGCGTGGTGCTGATGGCATCCAGCGAAGGCGGCATGGACATCGAAGAAGTCGCTGAAAAGCACCCCGAACTGATCCACAAG
>DATBUE010000222.1:0-2331 GCA_036516375.1 Noviherbaspirillum sp.
TACACCGCGGGCCACTGCGACAAGCGTATCCAGAATGCGGTACAGCTCGGCTCCAATCAAATGAGCATGGTGGTTTACGGTGGAGCCCAGCACAGCTTTGACAACGCACGTGCTGTCGACGCAGCGTGGACGCAGGCGGATGTCGACGCAAAGGCGAAGGCCGATGCGTTTGTGATGCAGCGTCTGGAGAGTTATTTCAAGTAAGCGGGGGCGACACAGGCGATACAGGCCTCGATTCCCGAGGCGGTAACATACGCGGCCGTTTTTCTATCGAAAGGAAGCCCGGATGTTACTGAGCACAATGGACTGGATCGCTGTGGCCTGGAGTTGCGCCCTGTGGGCCGGCTATCACTTCTTTTCCAAGTACTGGGCGCGCGATCACGCCAGCCTGCTGCGCGAGATGAACCGGCAGCGGCGCGACTGGATGTACAAGCTGACCTTCCGCGAAAACCGCATCGCCGACGTGGCGGCCCTAGCCAACCTGTCCAGCAGCCCGACCTTCTTTGCTTCCACCACCATCATCATCATCGGCGGTCTGCTCGCGCTCCTGGGCAGCATGAGCGCCGCCGTCGATGTGATGAGCAAACTGCCCTTCATTGCGGATGCGCCGGAGACGGTGTGGGAAATCAAGATCCTGGCCCTGCTCGTGATCTTCGTGTTCGCCTTCTTCCGCTTCACCTGGTCGCTGCGCTTGTTCAACTTCTCCTCGACCATCGTCGGCGCCGCTGGCCTGGAGACCGAGTTCGCACAGAAGGGTGAGGCTTACCGCAGCGCCTATGCCGACCACCTGGGCGCGCTGGTGGCGCTGGCCTCGGGTGCGCACAACGACGGCTTGCGCGCCTATTACTTCGCCATCGCCACGCTCACCTGGTTCGTCCAACCGGCCGCGTTCATGATCACGACCTCGATCGTGGTGCTGATCTTGTTCTACCGCGAGTTCCGCTCCGAGGTGCTGCAGACGCTGCTGCGCATGCCGCGTTAGCCGGTTTTCTGCTTGCTCCGTGTGGGGCCGTCTTGGAGCGCCATTTGCGGATCGAAGAGCAGCGACCGAGAGAGTAGGGCGTCGAATTCCTGGGTGCATTGCACAAAAAAAATGTGGAACCGCCGTTCCGGAACGGCCACTCAAGATCAGCAGTGCATGTCTGCTTCCTGTAATGGCGCAGGGCGAATGATCCAAGGGCGGATCCGAACTCGACAACCATTTACAGGAGCTGTTCATGTCTTTGAAAACAAGCGTTGCGGCCGCGCGCCCGCGAATCTCTTCCCCGACAACATCCTCCACCGCAGGTGATGAAAGTGCCGTCGTTCCAGCCGCTGCCAGCCCGCGCGCCGAAAGCGAAAAGCCGATCTGCCATCTGGGTAGCGGCCGCATGCGCGCCGCCTTGCTCAAGGTGGCGGACAAACTCAAGCCCGAGCACGGCCCCAAGACCTATGTGACGTCCGCGCTGCTGGACAAGGCACACCAGCAGGCCGAGCAGCCGGCCGGCAAGTTCTTCCCCGCCGGGTACATTCCCGCGCTGAAGAACTACCCCAAGGGTAAGACGGGCAGCGCGGTGGCGAATCCCTTTACCGGCGAAGTGATCGCCGCGCGCGATTCGACCATGACCGTGACCGCGCAGAGCACGACCAAGCTGTACATGGCGGCGTTGTTGATGATGCTCGAAGGCCCGAAGGGTGAGAACGAATTGTTCCGCACGGTCGGCAAGCAACCCTCGGACGAAGCCTTCAACGCCGATTCGCGCATTCCGGATAAAGCGCAATCGCACAAGCCGCTCAACACCTACATCAACATCGGCGCCATGGCAGTAACCAACCGCACCTGGGAACTGCTCACTGAACGCGACCGCCAGCTGGCCGAGCAGGGCAAGCCGGTGCCGGAAGGTGGCAGCCGGCCGGAGATCGTGCTGCGCGACCTGCTGCGCACGCTGACCGGCAACGATGGGATCGAGGTGGATCACGAAGTGGCTGAGTCGGAACGCGAGACCGGCGACAACAACCGCCGCTTGCTCGGCAATGTCGCGCGCGAACGGCAAACCCCGGTCGATGGCCAGCCCAGACTCGATGGCAAGGGTCGGCCCTATCCGGAAATGGACCAGGAGCGCATCGACGAGTCGGCGGCGAACTACTTCCGCCAGTGCGCGCTGAAGATGAGCCCTCAAGACCATGCCAAGGCCCTGTGGGGACTGGAACACAAGATCAACCCGGAGACCGGCAAGAAGTACCTGACCGCGGATCAGCTCGCGATCCTGAAGGACCTGACCGACCTGGCCGGCAACTATGACCAGTCCGCCGAACTCGCGAAAAAAACCAAGGGCGGTGCGATTGCGAAGA
>DATBUE010000223.1:0-1662 GCA_036516375.1 Noviherbaspirillum sp.
TCGACGATCTCGGCTATCAGGCTTTTCGCTCACAGGTCCGAGATCTGGACTGGCAGCAGCGCTTCCTCGCGCAACCACTTGCGCAACGCAAGGCCATCATTGCAAACATGCGCGACGCCAGCCGAGCAGCCCAACGAGACAAATCCTGCGAAATCATGGATGTGAACGAGGGGGCGATCATGACCCTGTTCAATAAAACTGGAGCTAAAGTCATGGTCCATGGACACACGCACAGGCCAGCTACGCATGAGCATGTGGTCGGCGGCACGCTACGTACCCGGCACGTGTTGCCAGACTGGGACTGCGATGGTGCTGAGCCGCGCGGGGGATGGCTTACACTGCGTAGCGACGGCAGTTTCGCCCGCTTCCGCTTCGACGGATCACCCGCCTGACGGGTACCTCAGTCGAACTGCTTCCTGAATTCCGCCAGCTCCCCGGCCAGTCTCCCCACTTCCGCGCGCAGCGCGGCGACTTCGGATTCGAGCGCAGAAATGCGGTCGGCTTTGGGAAGGTCCCTTACCTCGCCCTCAGCCTCCCTCAGCGGCGAGTCCCCCGACAGCAGCTGCGCGTAGCGCGCCTCCTTGGTTCCCGGAGCCTTGGGCAGTCGAGCGACCAACGGCGGATATTTATCCATGAGGAACTGCAGCCCGGCCTCAAGCTCGGCCGAACTGGAAAATTCGTGTAGGCGCGCACTGCGTGCGCGCAATTCGCCCGCAGTCTGCTCACCACGCAACATCAGCATGACCAGCAGCGCCAGCTTGTCTTGTTCCAGGACCCATTTGATGCGCATCCGGTGCTCGTACTTGGCCACCCGCCCACCCGCCTGGCGGACTTCTGCGACCAAGCGCTTTTCGATCAGGCGCTCCAGCACCTCCTGCACTGCCGCCTCATCCAGCGCCATCACTGGGTCGCGATTGGTCAGTTGGTTGCAGCCTGAGACCAAGGCATTCAAAGACAGCGGATAGATATCGGGCGTCACCGCCTCCTTTTCCGCCAAAACCGCCAGCACCCGCACTTCATGCAGATCGAGAAATTCCCTGCGATCGCTCGGCTCGTTTGCTTCCGTCACGTTCTCATCCTCAGTCGACCATCCTGTTCAATTGCTCGGCATCGATATGCTCCTTCGCTTGAAGGACTGTGCAAGTAATGCCTGCAGCCTTCAGCGCAACAAGAATCTCCTGCATCTGCCGCTCCTGCGCAGCAGTATGGTCAATCAAGCGGTGCAAGGCCGTGGACAAGGGATCTTCAGCGGCATTGGGAGTGACACCGTACGCGGAAAATATCCGGGCTGCCGCTTCTTCGCGCTGCTTTCCCGCATCTTTCTGCACGATGTGAGCCGGGTTGCCGACGGCAGTCGCTCCCGGAGGAACTTCCTTGACCACGACGGCATTGGATCCGATCTTCGCCCCCTCGCCGACGTTGAAGCCACCCAGCACCTTGGCGCCGGCACCGATGATGACACCGCGTCCAAGGCTGGGGTGGCGTTTCGCCCCCTTGCTCAACGAGGTACCCCCGAGAGTGACGCCCTGATAGATCGTGCAATCGTCCCCGACTTCTGCGGTTTCACCGATGACCACGCCGAAGCCATGATCGATGAATACACGTCGTCCGATTACCGCCCCAGGATGAATTTCGATGGCGGTCAGCCAGCGCGCAATGTGG
>DATBUE010000224.1:0-2176 GCA_036516375.1 Noviherbaspirillum sp.
ACGCAAGAAGCAACTGATCGCCGAGGCGCGGCTGCACCGCACCGCGGTTCTCCTCGCGCGCGAACACTTGCGCGCCCAAGTGCGTCCTGCTGCTGCCGTCAAGGAAGCCGCACCCGGCGTAGCGGCGGCCGTACTCTCCGCCTGGCTGGGCAGCGGTCTTGCACAGTCCTTGCTGGCCCGTCTGCCCGCACTGCTGCCCGTGCTGGTTCCAGCGTTCGCGAAACTGGCCAGACGCAAGGGCAAGGGCCGCTTGGTGCTGTACGCCGGTATCGGCGCAGGTGTTGCGGCGGCGGTCAGCTTGTACCTGCGGCGCAAACGTTGAACGTCTGCGCTGGTTTCAGACGCGCGATCGCGATTGTCCTGCACATCGTGCCGAACAGGGGGCGAACATGTACCTACCGCCTCTCTTCAGTGCAGATTCCGGCCTGCATTCTTATCGATTTGTAATTTCCCGAACTCGGTCGCGCGCCATGCGGTCGAATCTTCGTTCATCAATATGAAGGAAGGATCATGCGCAAACAGTTATCACTTTCCGCGCTCGCCGCAGCCATCGCGCTGACCGGTTGCGCGAACATGAATGAAGTCCAGCGCGGCACCGCAAAAGGGGCCGGTGTCGGCGCCGGGGTCGGCGCGGTGCTCGGTGCAGCGACCGGCGGTGGTGGCGGAAGCCGTGCGGCCAAGGGCGCGGTACTTGGCGGCGCGGCTGGTGCCATCGTGGGCAATATTTGGTCCAGTCGGATGGAGCAGCAGAAGCGGGCGATGGAGCAGGCCACGCAAGGCACCGGCGTCGAAGTCTCGCAGACCGCCGACAATCAGTTGAAGCTGGAAATCCCGAGCGACATTTCCTTCGCCACCAACCGCGCCGATATCCAGCCGAACTTCCGGCCCATTCTCGATCGCTTTGCTTCCAGCCTTACCGCGCATCCGGCGACCAACGTGACCATCATCGGACATACCGACAGTACCGGCAGCGATGCGGTCAACAATCCGCTGTCGCTTAACCGCGCTGGCAGTACGCGCGACTACTTGGTCGCGCGCGGCGTCAGTCCCCAGCGCATCAATATCGATGGGCGCGGCGAGCGTGAACCGGTAGCCAGCAACGATACGGACTACGGCCGCGCGCAGAACCGGCGTGTCGAGATTTATGTCGCCGAGCCGCAGACCGCCTCTTACGGTGGCGGGTATCAGGGGCAAGGCGGCTACCAACAGGGCGGACAGGTCCGGTAACCGAGCGCGATTGCCTGCGGTGCGCCGCTGGGTGCCAAGAGAAAAGGCAATAAAAAAGCCGACCCGCAGGTCGGCTTTTTTTCATCCAGCCCGTACTTACTTGACGGTGCCGACCATATAGTCGACTGCCGCTTTCACTTCCGCGTCGGTGGCGGAAGACCCGCCGCGCGCCGGCATGAAGCCGGCCTTGCCCTGGAAGCCCTTGATCGCATGCTCATACAGTGTCGCGGTGCCTTGCTGCACGCGCGCACTCCAGGCCGCCTTGTCCCCAACCTTGGGGGCGCCGGCGACGCCAGCGGTATGGCAGGCCGCGCAGGCCGTGTCGAACACCTTCTTGCCGTCGACCTTGGTGCTTTCCGCGGCGGGTGCAGCATCCTTCACCTGTTGCGAGGCAGAGGCCGTCGGATTGGTTGCGGAGGCAACCTGCGCGCCCTGCTCAGGAGCATTTTCGGTCGCCGCTGCAGCGGGGGCGGCTTCCTTGACTTCCGGTTCCTTGAAGTTGCCGCCGGACTGATTGACCATGTAGACCACGGCGCGCGCGACTTCCACGTCATCCAGGTCCGGGTTGCCGCCCTTGGCCGGCATGCCGCGGATACCGTTGATTGCGTGGGCCACCACGGTTTCCTGACCCTGAGCGACACGGGCACTCCAGCCGGATGCGTCACCGAGTTTCGGCGCGCCGGCAGCACCGGTGGCGTGACAGGCAGCGCAGGCAGCCTTGTAGACCGCTTCGCCAGTCTGCAACTGGCGCGGTGCGTTGGCGTCGACCAGCGTGAAGTTGGCATCGGCGACCGGTTGCAGGCGGTGAGCAATTGCTTCCGGCGTCATTGCCTCGGAACCGGCACCCTCCGTGCCGCCGTGAGCAACGTACTGCACGATCAGGACGATGGCCAGAATGGGCACCACAAAGGCGAACGCCACGGCAATGATTAATTGCCGCGGCGTCTTG
>DATBUE010000225.1:0-3043 GCA_036516375.1 Noviherbaspirillum sp.
CACCTCGCGCCCGCAAGACGTGCTGGGCCTGCATTTTTTCAGCCCCGCGAATCTGATGAAGCTGCTCGAGGTGGTGCGCGGCAAACAGACCGCGGATGACGTGCTGGCCACCGGCATGGCCTTCGGCAAGAAACTGAAAAAAGTTGCTGTCCCGTGCGGCAATGCCTTCGGCTTCATCGGCAACCGCATCTACGATGCCTACCGGCGCCAATGCGAGTTCATGCTGGAGGATGGCGCATGGCCGGAAGATGTGGACCACGCCCTGCAGGACTTCGGCTTCACCATGGGTCCCTTCAGCGTCGGCGATCTTTCCGGCCTCGACGTGGCCTGGCGCATGCGCAAGGCACGCGCGGCAACGCGCGATCCGCGCGAGCGCTATGTCGACATCCTGGACCGTTTGTGCGAACAGGGTCGCATGGGCCGCAAGACCGGCGCCGGCTACTACACCTACAGCGAAGGCCGGCAGTCCATTGAAACGGACGGGGTCGTCCGCGCGATCATCGAATCCGCATCCGCGCGGCGCGGTATTGCAAGGCGCGCGCTGTCGTCTGCCGAAATCCAGCGCCGCGCGCTCCTGGCCATCGTCAACGAAGCCGCACTACTGCTCGCCGAAGGCGTGGCCGCCCGCGCCACCGATATCGACGTAGTGCTGGTGCACGGCTACGGCTTTCCGCGCTGGGAAGGCGGCCCGGTTTTCTGGGCGCGCCAGCAGGCGCGCATGCAACTGCAGCACGATCTGGAAGCGCTCGTGCGCACCAACGGCCATGGCGCCCGGCTGGGCGATCTCTCCCTCTTACTCGACTCGAATTCATGACCCTGCCCCACGCTTTCATTTGCGATGCAATCCGTACGCCCTTCGGCCGCTACGGCGGCGCATTGTCATCGGTACGCGCAGACGATCTCGGAGCCATTCCGATCAAGGCGCTGATGGCGCGCAACCCCGGGGTCGACTGGGCGGCAGTTGAGGACGTCATCTACGGCTGCGCCAACCAGGCCGGTGAGGACAACCGCAATGTCGCCCGCATGGCCGCACTTCTGGCCGGCTTGCCCGTCGAAGTCAGCGGCAGCACGGTCAACCGCTTGTGCGGTTCCGGGTTGGACGCGGTAGGCAGTGCGGCGCGCGCGATCAAGGCCGGCGAAGCGAGCCTGATGATCGCCGGCGGCGTGGAAAGCATGAGCCGCGCACCTTTCGTGATGCCGAAGGCCGACGCCGCCTTCAGCCGCAGCAACGCCATCTACGACACCACGATCGGCTGGCGCTTCGTGAACAAACTGATGAAGGCACAGTACGGCGTCGATTCCATGCCCGAAACGGCAGAGAACGTTGCCGTCGATTTCAGGATCGAACGCGAAGCACAGGACCGCATGGCCCTCGCCAGCCAGACCAAGGCCCTGGCCGCGCAGCAGGCCGGCCACCTGGCCCGCGAGATCTGCGCGGTAACCGTGCCCCAGAAAAAGGGCGAGCCCCTGATCGTCGACCAAGACGAACACCCGCGCGAAACCAGCCTTGAGGCGCTGGCCCGCCTCAAGGGCGTGGTGCATCCCGAGGGCAGCGTAACCGCCGGGAACGCCTCCGGAGTGAACGATGGCGCATGTGCGCTACTGCTGGCGGATGAAACAGGCGCAGCCAGACATGGGCTCCTTCCCAAGGCACGAGTAGTCGGCATGGCCGCTGCCGGCGTGGCCCCGCGCATCATGGGCATCGGCCCGGCACCGGCCACCGAGAAGGTGCTGGCGCTCACGGGACTCAAGCTGGAACAGATGGACGTGATCGAGCTCAACGAGGCTTTCGCGGCGCAGGGACTGGCAGTGCTGCGCATGCTGGGCCTGAAGGACGACGATGAACGCGTCAATGCCTGGGGCGGCGCCATTGCGCTCGGTCACCCGCTTGGCGCCAGTGGCGCGCGGCTGGCCACTACCGCGGTCAACCGCCTGCACGCCACGGGCGGACGTTATGCGCTGTGCACCATGTGCATAGGTGTGGGTCAGGGCATTGCGCTGGTGCTGGAAAAAATCTGAGGGCAGAGGCAAGGCACTACGGCGGTGCCGGCTCGGCCCGCGCAAAGCTGTGACCGGCTGATATCTGGGCGGCCCGGTCATTTTCCTGGCTGGCTGCCCGCGTCTCGCTCGGATACTTCCTGCTTTCCCTGCCTGCCTTGGGCCGACTCCCGACTACTTTTTAAGCAAGGATAGAAAATGAAAGTCATGGTTCCAGTCAAGCGCGTGGTGGATTACAACGTCAAGGTGCGCGTGAAGTCCGACGGCTCCGGCGTGGACATCGCCAACGTCAAGATGTCGATGAACCCCTTCGACGAAATTGCGGTGGAAGAAGCGGTGCGCTTGAAGGAAGGCGGCAAGGCCACCGAAATCGTCGCCGTTTCCTGCGGCGTGACGCAATGCCAGGAGACCCTGCGCACCGCGATGGCCATTGGCGCCGACCGCGGCATCCTGGTCGAGACCGATGTCGAACTGCAACCGCTGGCCGTGGCCAAGCTGCTCAAGGCGCTGGCCGACAAGGAGCAGCCGCAACTGATCATCCTCGGCAAGCAGGCCATCGACGACGACTGCAACCAGACCGGCCAGATGCTGGCCGCGCTCTTGGGATGGCCGCAAGCGACCTTCGCCTCCAAGGTCGTGGTGGAAGACGGCAAGGCGACCGTGACGCGCGAAGTGGACGGCGGCCTCGAAACCGTGGCCCTGCAACTGCCCGCCATCGTCACCACCGACCTGCGCCTGAACGAGCCGCGCTACGTGACCCTGCCCAACATCATGAAGGCCAAGAAGAAGCAGCTCGACGTGGTCAAGCCGGACGAGCTGGGCGTGGACGTGGCGCCGCGCCTGAAGACTCTGAAAGTGGTCGAGCCGGCCAAGCGCTCCGCCGGCATCAAGGTGCCGGATGCGGCCACGCTGGTGCAGAAGCTCAAGAACGAAGCCAAAGTCATCTAACCATTCAGAGAATCAGGACACGACAATGACCGCACTCGTCATCGCTGAACACGACAACGCTTCTCTGAAGGGAAGCACCCTCAATACCGTGACCGCT
>DATBUE010000226.1:0-2551 GCA_036516375.1 Noviherbaspirillum sp.
GCAAGGTACGCGGCCTGGTCGCGGCGGTGACCGATGTCTCGCGCCTGCGCGAAACCGAGGAAAGGCTGCACCGGCGCGAGCGCGAGTTCAAGACCCTGGTCGAGAACTCGCCCGACATCATCACGCGCATCGACCGCACCAAGCGCCATGTCTACGTCAACCCTGCGATCGAAAAGCTCACCGGGCGCAAGCCGGTCGAGCATGTGGGCAAGACCATGGCGCAAAGCGGTCTTCCGGCGGACGTGGTGCAAGCCTGGGACAGCGCCATCTGCACTGCGATCGAAAGCGGCGAGGAACAGAAACTGGAATTCACCTGCGAGCGCGAGGGCCAGGTGCGCCACTTCTCCGGCCGCGTGGTGCCGGAGCCGGAACGCAGCGGCCGCATCGAATCGGTGATCGTGATCGCCTACGACGTCACCGGCCGTGCGCGCATGGAGAAGGAGCGCGACGAACTGCTGGCGCGCGAACGCAGCGCACGCATCCAGGCCGAGACCGCGGCGCGCGCGCGCGACGAATTCCTGGCCATCGTCTCGCATGAATTGCGCGCGCCGCTCAACGGCATCCAGAGCTGGGCGCATGTGCTGGAAAACTATGTGAAGGACGCGACCTCGGGTCCGCTGGCCCAGCGTGCGCTGGCCGGCATCAAGACCGGCGTGGGGCAGCAGGTGCGCCTGATCGAAGACCTGCTGGACGTGACGCGCATGATGAGCGGTAAGCTGCGCCTGGTGCGCCAGCCGCTGGCCTTGCTGCCCACGCTGCAGGCCGCCGTGGAAAGCGTGCGCCCGCTGGCCGCAGCCAAGCGCATTGCGATCACCTGCACCTATCGCATCACCACCGAACAGATCGAGGGCGACGCCGACCGCATCCAGCAGATCTTCTGGAACCTGCTGTCGAACGCGATCAAGTTCACGCATGAAGGCGGGCACGTCAACCTGAGCGCCTCGCACAGCGAGCGCGAAATCACCGTCACCGTGGGTGATGACGGCGTGGGCATCGCGCCGGCTTTCCTGCCGCACCTGTTCGACCGCTTCAGCCAGGCCGACACCTCTTCCACGCGCAGCCACAACGGTCTGGGGCTCGGGCTGTTCCTGGTGCGGCATCTGGTGGAACTGCACGGCGGCCGCGTGGCCGCCCACAGCGAAGGCGAAGGGCGCGGCACGACCTTCACCGTGCACCTCCCCCTACGCGTCCGCGTGCCCAAGTACGCGGCCGTAACGCCCTACGAGGAAGGCGCGGTCGGCACCCTGCCCCTGCCGTCGCTGTCCGGCATGCGCGTGCTGCTGATCGACGACCAGGAAGAAGCTCGCGAATCGCTCACCGTGGTGCTCTCTTCCGTCGGCGCGCAGGTGTACGCCGCCGCTTCCGGGCGCGAAGCCCAGGAGTGGCTGGAGCAACGCAGACAGGACGAGATGCCCGACGTGCTGGTGTGCGACATCGCCATGCCCGGCGAAGATGGCTATGCGGCCTTGCGCCGCCTGCGCACCTGGCGCAACGCGGACGGAAGCACGCCGCTGGCGCGCATGCCGGCCCTGGCCCTGACCGCCTTTGCCCACCGCGACGACCGCATCCGCGCGCTCACCGCCGGCTTCCAGATGCACGTGACCAAGCCGGTCGCGGCGGAAGAACTGATTGTGGTGCTCGATACGATGGTGACGCGGCATCACTGAGGTAGGCACCACTACGCCGCCCGACGCCTTTGCCCGACGCCTTTCCCTGATTACAGGCACCGACACATGCTGCGTCTGCGGCAATCCGCGTTGCACGCGAGCATGGAACTTGACGAAAGCTCAAACCACTCATTGAAAATTTCCCGTGTTGCCTCGCATGACAATGCAAGCAGCAGCATTCTCTTGCCTCTTCACCAAGTAAGATTTATGAAAATCCCCGACCTACTAAACCCACTGCCTCGACTGCGAGATATCGGGCCCCACCCTGATGACAATGTCCTGCCGCCGTTATCCCCGTTGAGCCCTTCAGGCTCGCAATCCTTACCGCGCCAACAACCAACGATTTATTCGGCAAGTACAGGTCGGAACCTGCATCATCCGACTCTTCTAAATGCTCGCCGCACGGGACAGAGTTCGCCCCACGGAGAAGTACTTGCAACTGGCCCCTCCGTCGCAGAGTCAGCGCATGCCAATGCGGGAAGCGCACGCTCATCGCACCCATCGCTTCTTTCCCTGAACCCTGACGAGCGCAAGGCCGCAGAAATTGCATTGGAAAACGAGTTACTCAAAGCGGCTCTCATAGCTCTTTCTAGTAATGGATACGAAGACGCGGAAAAACAAGCGGAAAGTGTTTTAAATGGAGCGAAACCCTTGCCAACCGGAGTTAGCAAACTTAAAGACGGGAAAGGCTTTAAGGCAAAAAACGGAAGTATCCAGCTCGGATCATTCTCAATAGATCCCCACGATGAAAAGCAGGCTCTAACCTTAGCAATCGCCCTGAGGAATACGAAACTCAAGACTGAGGAATTGGTCCCGCAGGATAAGTTTATCGCTGAGACAGACAAAAAAATCAGGGAGATTGTTGGCGAAGAGATTTGGGGGCA
>DATBUE010000227.1:0-4055 GCA_036516375.1 Noviherbaspirillum sp.
CCAGGGCCTGCTCCAGTGCGACCAGACCGATCGCGCACCAGGGGCAGGACACGTCGGAGACGAAATCAATCTTCAATGGGGCAGACATGGCGGGTTCCTCATGACGGGGGCGGCACCGGAAGCGTGGCGCCACGCAATCCCTGAACTGTAGCGGGTGCGGGCACTCTATGCAGGACAGCTTGCGGGAGACCTTATGCGTGTACAAGTGATTCACGAAGACAGCAACGGCGCCAAGACCGACATCGGCTTGTTCGAGCTCGACCACATGCCTCCGGTCGGCGAGCCGTTTCGAGTCGACAACGGAACCTGCTTTGCCTCCAAGGCTTACTTCGGTCCGGACGAAACCGGCATGTATCTGCTGGTACTGGAAGGCGAGCCCCGACTGCTCGATTGAGGCAGGCGTGCGCGTCAACCGCGCGCCAGTGCCACGCTGCGGTCGCGTTCGTTCAGCGCTGCCAGTTCACGCATGCAGGCCAGCTCCCGGTCCGACAAGTAGTCCGTAATGCGCGGATCACCGGCGGCAATGCGCCGTTGGCGGCGTAGCGTATCGAGCTTGCTCAGGTAATCGCCCAGTTGCAGCACCCGTGCCAGCGGCGACAGCGCAGGCGCATTCTCGGTCTGGCTGGCCACGCCGACGTCGCGCACGGCCTGCGTCACACTCTCCGGGAAATGCCATTCGCGTCCGATGTTGGCCGACAGCGTGCGGCCGGTGGCGGCCAGCGCATTGCAGAAGGTGGGCGAACCGATCGGCTGTTTGCCTTCGGCCATGCGGTCGATCACGCGCAGGGATACGGTCAGGCCGACGTTGTGGATCAGGCCGGCGAGGAAGGCGTCGAGCGGATCGACCTCGCTGTCCTGGGCCAGCATGCGGGCAGCCAGCGCGCAGCGCTCGGCCTGGTCCCACAGGCGCGGGGCGACCAAGCGCGTGAAACTGCCGGATTTCATGTTGATGATGGGTTTGAAGGCGACGCTGGTGATCAACTGGCGCAAACCGTCCTGGCCGAGCATCAGGATCGCGTGGTCGATGCTGGTGATCTGGTTGCCGGGACTGTAGGCAACGCTATTGGCCAAACGCAACACCTCGCTCACCAGCACCACGTCATGCCAGATCGTGCGCGCCAGCTCGGCGCTGGAAAAATCCGGATCGCGCAGACTTTGCAGCAGTTGCGGGATGACGCCGGGCATGCGCCGCACCAGATGTGCACCCGCCTGCGGCGAGTGCACGATGGCGTCAAGCTCGGCGAGGATGGCGTCCTCGGTCGGGTTGGTAAACAAATCCGGATGCCGTTCCGCGGCGAACAGCCAACTCGTGAATTCGTAGTCGGCCACGCTGCGCTGCATCCACGACACCGGCGCCGCCACGTGCAGGCGAACCGGTGCGGCGGGGGCGACGGCAGGAGCAGCGGCTGCGACCGGCGGCGGCGTGGAAGTTGAGAAGATGCGTTGCAGCCAAGCGAACATGCGGCTCTCGAAGTGGTGTCAGGCAAGCTGGATTTAACCATGCAGGCCCGGCCGCGTCGATTCGGGAGCGGAACGATGGCTGTGGCAGGTGAACAGCGCACGCGTATCGAGCCTTGGGCGCAGGCCTCGCTCGATACGGCGATTCCATGCCGCCGCACGCCGCACGCCGCACCCCGCACGCAGCTCAGCGCCCGGCCACACGCTTCTTGTGCTCTTCCTTGATGGTCCAATAGTAGATCGTGCTGCCGCCGACTTGCTCGGTCTTTTCCGGCGGCCATTCCTCGCCCATGTCGAAGGCATGCGACACGACGCGCGTGCCGACCTTCAACTGGCGCCACAACTGGGGGCGCAACTTGGCGTTGACACTGGTGAGCAAGTAGAGCGTGACCACATCGGCCTTCGACAGATCGGTCTTGAACAGATCCTGGTTGCGAAACTCGACGCGGTCAGCGACCCCGGCTTCCTTGGCGTTGGCACGCGCTTCGGCGATGCGCTCCGGATTCAGGTCTATGCCCACGCCCCGTGCCCCGTATTCCTTGGCTGCCGTGATCACGATGCGACCATCGCCGCTGCCGAGGTCGTACACCAGATCACCCTTGCCGACCTTGGCCAACTCCAGCATGCGGTCGACTACCGGTTGCGGGGTCGGCACATAGGGCACGTCGAGCTGCTGGGCAAGCACGGGCACGCATGGCAGCACCAATGCCAGCGCAGCACCAAGACGCGCGCGCCAGGCGCGGGGGAACAAAGCAGGAAAAACCGTGAGCATCGTTGTCATCGCAGGGCTCCTGAAGGATCGTCGGGATGCCGCGCGCCTTCGCCTGCGCGGCTAGTTCCTGACGGGTGCTGCGGCCGAAAGTTTTTGGGTGCATGCGCGCACTGGAGCTGGCTCAATGCTCGTGCATTTGGGCATTCCCTTGCCTGCTCAAATCCCGCTTGCCGCAACCGCTGCGGCCGTTTCATGGACTAAGTACCCACGCAAAACAAATTGTGGATGTCTGCGGCGTTGGCCGGCGCGCTGCCACGTTGCCCGTCTCTTGCAGTGCTCGCACTGCGGCGAGCCGGGCGCCTTGCATCACATCCGCCCAACGCCCCATCCATCTCACAATTTATTTTTTGCGGGTACTTAAGCCGAAACCACTTTTGGAGAAAGATATGACCGTGGAAACATTTGGCGTTTGGGAAGGCTTGGGCATTCTTGCGTTCTGGCTGATTTTTCTGGTGCCGCTGTGGCGCATCATCAGCAAGGCCGGCTATTCCGGAGCCTGGGCGCTGCTGTCGCTGATTCCCTTCGTAAACCTGCTCGCGCTGTGGATTTTCGCCTTTGCGCACTGGCCCAGTATCGAGCGCCGCGAACGCATGCGCGAACTGCCGTGATCGCTGCACCGCCAGCAAGGCTGGATCGCTCACTGTGTCCAGCCGGCATCTGCGCGATGCTTGCCGCTACAATCCTGCGCTGCGGCCCGCGGGGCTGCATCGATTCGATACGCAAGGGAGAAGCGGCGCATGTTCATCACCAACATCGAGACCATTCCGGGCAAGACCATTACCGCCTGTCACGGCGTCGTCAGTGGCAGCACCGTGCGCGCCAAGCATGTGGGGCGCGACATCATGGCCAGCCTGAAAAACATCGTTGGCGGTGAGTTGAAGGGCTATACCGAACTGCTGGAAGAAGCGCGCCACGACGCGATCGAACGCATGAAAGCACAGGCGCGCCAGATCGGGGCCAATGCGGTGGTCAACGTGCGCTTCTCGACTTCCGCCGTGGCCCAGGGCGCAGCCGAAATCTACGTCTACGGCACCGCAGTCAGCGTGGAGTAGCGCGTGGAAGCCATCGTCCTCTGGGTGCTGCTGATCGCGGCCGGCTATGTGTTCGGGCGGCGCGCGGAAAGCCGGCATTACAGCTCCATCGCCACCCGCGAGCAGGCATTACTGGGCCTGCCCGCCACCAATGCCCGGGTGCCAGTGGATGTGCCAGACCAGGTCACACGCGCGGAATTGGTGTATGGCAGCGCGGTGATCTCGGTGGATTTCTTCAAGACTGTCTCCGCCGGCCTGCGCGGCCTCGTCGGCGGTCGCGTGCAATCGTATGAAACCCTGGTCGACCGCGCGCGGCGCGAAGCCGTGCTGCGCATGAAGGAAAGCTGCCCGCAGGCGCATCAGGTGATCAACTTGCGCTTGGAAACGGTGACCATCTCCGGAGCCGGGTCGGGCTCGGTTGGCGCTGTCGAGGTGCTGGCCTACGGCACCGCAATTTATTGCACGCCAAGCGACACGTCCGTCGCATGAAATACCGCCCGTTGCTGCCGCAACGCAACGACAACGTCTCGCACCAGCATCCGCTGCGCGAATTCCTGCTGATCCTGCGTTGGGCGCAACGTCCACTCCCGAATCCTGATCGGCACAGAACAGGTGCCTAACTATTGCGCAGCGGCGAAGCTAGAGCGGATTCGCCCTGACCAGCTCGCCGATGCCGAACGGCTTGCCCACGGCACTGCGTTGCGGCTCCTTGCCATGGCACCCGCCATGTCGCGTCGCCGCGCCTTGTCCCGTGGGCAATCCGCCTCGGCCTCGACTGAGCCGGTCAGGGCGAA
>DATBUE010000228.1:0-2823 GCA_036516375.1 Noviherbaspirillum sp.
GGGCGGCGTCGTCTGCTATGCGCTGATTGGCTATCACCATCCACGCAAACCGGGGGCCGTCTGCTGCCCTCTCCGTCTGAGCCCGGCTACCAGTTTTTCCGGAGAGTCGGGCCGGCATGCAGTCCTTTCAAACCCATCCCGTTTTTTCATCGCCTTGCCTGCCGAATTTCGACTTTGGGTGACATGCAAAGCGAACAACATCCCCAAAGCGTAGTCAATACATAAGCAAGGCGGCACCGCCTGCGTGGTCTCGTTCTTGCATTGATGCTTGAACGTAGTGAACAAGAAGCAGCCGAAAGGAAAGGAAGTGCGTACTCCGGCATCGGGTGCAGCCACCCGTGCGCCATGTTCCGGAAGCCGTGTCTTCCCATGCCTTGCGGCCTCCTCCAACCAAATCGTAAAGGAGTGATTTCAATGGCAGATCACGATAAAGGTGGAGTGACGTCGTCGGGGGCCTCGGGGTCCAGATCCGGCGCAACGTCGTCCGATACCCGCAGCACCATTTCCCAAAGCACAGGAACCAGCAACGCGGCCACGTCCAGCAGCCCGACCTCGGGAGCCGGTGTGTCTGCCGGCTCGCTCTCGCGCGGCAGCAGCACAGAAGCCGGCAGCACCACCACGAGCGGCGCGACCGCTCAGAAAGCCCAGCAGTACAAGGAAGAAGCCAAACAGGCCGCTTCCGACATGACGAACCGGGCCAAGGAGCAGGGCAAGTCGATGCTGGAACAGCAGAAGGGCAGCGCGGCGCAGCAGGTCGATTCGATGGCGAAAACCATGCGCAGCACGGCGGAACATCTGGAGGGCGAGGGTCAACCGCAGGTCGGGCGTTACGTCGGCATGCTGGCCGACAAAGTGGAGGACTTCAGCCGCCAGTTGCGCGAGCGCGACCTGGATTCGCTGCTGGGCGAAGTCGAGAACCTCGGTCGTCGTTCGCCCGGTCTGTTCCTGGCCGGCACCGTTGCCGCCGGTTTCCTGCTCTCGCGTTTTCTGAAGAGCTCGTCGCAACGTCGTCATGACGAGTACGGAATGCGCCGCTCCCGTGTTGGTGAGTACGAGGACGAGTACGAAGGCAACTACGAGGGCAGCTTCGATTCCGGCACGCGCAGCAACGCGGCGTGGAGCGATCTCGATGCACCCGCTTCCGGTGCCTCGCGCTCCGACACCGGCATGGGTGTCTCGGGTGCGGCAGCCGGACGCATGAGCGGCACGTCGACCGGCGTGGGATCGGCTGCAGGGACCGGCAGCACCAGCAGCATGAGCCCGGCCGCCGGCAGCAGCGGCAGCATCGACACCACCACTACCGGCACGAACAGCACCAGCGGCACCACGGCATCCACCGGCGCAGCCGGCAGCAGCGCCACAGGCAGCAGCAATGTGCGCCCGGCCGGCGTGGCGGCCAGCGGTGGCGGTGCGGATACGGCGGGCACGCCCAAGTCCAGCAGCATGACGCCGGGCACGCCTTCATCAACTCAACCGCGGAGGTAATTCCATGGCACTCGACAAGCACGACAAATCGCTGCCTTCCCTGTTCTCGGACCTGACCCGGGAAACGTTGGACCTGGTGCGCAAGGAAATCGCGCTGGCGCGCGCGGAAATCTCGCAAAAGATTTCCGGTGCCCAGGCCGGGCTGACTTCGCTCGCAGTGGGTGCGGCCATCCTGCTGGCCGGTATCTACATCCTGCTGCAGGCAGTGGTCAACGGGGTAGCGATGCTGCTGCCGCCGAACCTCGCACCATGGCTGGCGCCATTGATCGTCGGCGTGGTGATTGCCTTGATCGGCTACGGCATGGTCAAGGGCGGCAGCGCCAAGCTCAAGCCGGACAACCTGATGCCGCACAAGACGATGGATTCGCTGCGGCGTGACAAGCACGTGGTACAGGAGAAAGCACAATGAGAGACGACTACGAAGACAACCGCCGTCCCGAGGAAATCGAGAGCGACATCGAGCGCACGCGCGCCGAGATGAGCTCGACCATCGACGCGATCCAGGACAAGCTCACTCCCGGTCAGATGATGGACCAGGCGCTGCAGTACGCGCGCACCAGCCTGCCGGCTGACTTCGGCTCCAACCTCGGTGCGGCCGTGCGCGAGAACCCGGTGCCGGTGGCGTTGATTGGTGTGGGCATCGCATGGATGATGGCCCAGAGCCGTCAGCAGCGCATGCGCACCAGCCATGCCTACAGCCGCGACTTCTACGAAAGCGAAGCCGGGATGGACTACGATCCGACCTATGTCAGCGCCACCGCCGACACCGGGCCGAGCCGCATGGAGCGCGCCAAGGACGCCATCGGCGATGCCAAGAGCCGCGTGAGCGAGAGCGTCAGCGGAACCAGCGAGCGCCTGCGCGAGAAGGCCAGTAACCTGCGCGAGAAGGCCAGCGACATCACGTCGCGTGCGCGCGATGCGGTCAGCGGTGCACGCGAGCGCATCAGCACGACAGCCAGCTCCGGCCGTGCGCGCATGAGCGACTTGTCGCAACGTTCGCAGCAGCAGTACTACCGGGCGCGTCAGGGTTTCGGCACGATGGCCGAAGAGCAGCCGCTGGTACTGGGCGCAATCGGCATCGCAATCGGTGCCCTGATCGGTTCGATGATGCCGGCCACGCGACGCGAGGATGAAATGATGGGCCACATGCGCGACGACCTGCTGGACCGTGCCAAGGAAGCCAGCCGCGAGCATGCGCAAACGCTGAAGGAATCGGCCCGGCGCGTGGCCGAGACCGCGAAGGAGGAGGCGCAGCGTGTCGGCAGCGAGGCGTCCAGCCGCATGGGCGCAAGCGACGGCCGCGGCGAAAGCACGGTCGGCGGCACATCCACGACGGCG
>DATBUE010000229.1:0-4299 GCA_036516375.1 Noviherbaspirillum sp.
CCCGCCGATCCGCCCCCGAGAATCCTTTACACATCTACGAGGAGAACGAGTTGAACAAGACCCTGATGGCAATTGCTGCCAGTTTCGTCATGGCCGCATCGGCGCATGCACAAAACTTTCCGACCAAGCCGATCACGATCATTGTGCCGTTCGCGGCCGGCGGGACTACCGACATCATTTCGCGCGTGGTTGCCGACAAGCTGAGCAAGGAACTCGGGCAATCGGTCATCGTGGAAAACCGCGGCGGTGGCGGCGGTGCCATCGGTGCCTTGGCCATTTCGCGCGCCACGCCAGACGGCTACACCCTCGGCATCTCGACGATCTCCACGCATGCGGTCAACCCCGCCTGCAACCCCAAGCTGGCCTATGACCCGATCAAGGACTTCACCCCGATCACCAACCTGGCACGCACGCCGAACGTGCTGACCGTGAACCCGAACTTCCCGGCCAAGGATTTCAAGGAGTTCCTCGCCAGGGTGAAGGCCAATCCGGGCAAGCTGAACTACGCCACCTCCGGCCCCTGCAGCATCCAGCACATGGTTGGTGAGCAGTTCAAGGTCGCAACCGGCACCTCGATCACCCACATCCCCTATCGCGGTGCGGGCCCCGCCCTGAACGACCTGCTCGGCGGCCAGGTCGACATGATGTTCGACAACCTGCCTTCCTCCATGCCGCACATCAAGAGTGGCAAGCTGCGTGCGCTGGCCATCGCATGGGACAAGCGTCTGCCCTCGATGCCGAACGTGCCGACCTTTGCCGAGCTGGGCCTGAAGCAAGTGAACGATCCGGCCTGGTACGGCTTGATCGGCCCGGCCAACATGCCTGCGGATGTGGTGAAGAAGCTGCATGACGCCACCGTCAAGGTCCTGGCCATGCCGGACGTGAAGGAACGCTTCGAGCAAAGCGGCGCGGAGCCGGTCGGCAATACGCCTGAACAGCACGCTGCCGAAGTCAGCAACGAACTGGCGAAGATGAAGAACCTGGTTGCCAAGCAAGGCATCAAGCTCGGCGAGTAAGGAAGTGAGTAAAGCGGGAGGGTCTTGCGCCCTCCCGTTGCCTTTCCCCACCTGCGCCGATGCATACGCCCACCTCCCCTCGTCGGACTGCAACCCTGGCTTCATCAAAAAAAAAACCAGCATCCAGTGAGGAACGCCGGCCGAAGGAAAGACCGGTTGAGCTTCCCCCTGCATTTCGTCTTCCAACGGTTGGTATAAACCACTGATTGGAAGGAGGCGAAACGCCGTGCGGCCCCAGCACCAGCGAGCGGGTCAGGACGAAGTCGTTCTACCGCGGCGGGAAGAGCCTGAACAGTTCAGCCAACGAGGCCACGCCCAGCTTCTCGCGTATGCGCGCCCGATGGAATTCCACGGTCTTGATGCTGATGCTCAGCTCGGCGGCAATCTCGCGCGTCTGTCGGCCCTGCAGCACCAACTCCAGCACCTCCCGCTCGCGGCCTGACAGGGCTTCGATTTTTCCCGGCGCATTTCCGTCCGCGCCAACACGATAGGGTTTGCGCGCACGCTGCTCGGCATCGGAACGCAGCGCATGCATCACGGCCAGGACAAGGCGCTGCGAGTCGATCGGCTTTTCGATGAAATCGAAGGCCCCCAGTTTCATCGCGCGCACCGCCATCGGCACATCTGCATGACCAGTCAGGAACACGACCGGGATGGCGACCTTCCTTCGTTCCAGGTCTTCCTGCAAGGCCAGCCCGCTCATGCCCGGCATGCGTATGTCGAGCACAAGGCAGCCGGGTTGCCCCGCCCGGTAGTGCTTGATGAAGGATGCGGCGGAGACATGGGTCTCGACCTTCAGTCCGGCGGCCACAAGCAGCATCTTCAAGGCGTCGCGCACGGCTTCGTCGTCGTCCACGACGAATACAAGTTGTTCAGCGTTCATTGCTGCGCCCCCGAACATCTGCGCCGCGCATGTCCGGCAGTTCCGTTGGCGGCGCGTCCCCCGGTCCTTGCGGCAGAGTGAAGTGAAAGGCGGCACCGCCGTGCTCGCCGCGAGCGTGCCACAGGTGGCCCGCGTGCGCCTCGATCACCGAGCGACATATGCACAGCCCGAGCCCCAACCCATGGGTCTTCGTGGTGAAGAAAGGGGTAAAAAGCCGTGTCGCCACCGAGTCGGGAATACCCGGACCGTCATCAATGACTGAAACCGTCACCCCGCCTTCCTGTGCGGCCGCAGTGCGCAGCACAATCAGGCCGCCGCGCCGTGGGGGCCGCATCGCCTCCAGCGCATTGTGCAGCAGGTTCACGATGACCTGTTCCACCAGCGTGCGGTCGTACACCACCTCGGGCAGGTCCGCGGCGAGATCCATTTGCACATGCACCGCCGCCTCCTGTAACTCGAGTTCCAAGGCCATCACGCTCACGCGCGCCGTCTCGTTGATGTCGCTGGGTGCAAGCGTGGGAGTACGCCGACGCAGAAAGCTGCGGGTACGGTCGATGATGTCGCTTGCACGTACCGCCTGCGCGCGCGACTTGCCCAGCGCAACGATGACCTCGGCAATGTCGGGTTGGTCACGCGAGAGCAGCATGACGCAAGCATCGTTGTACGTTGCAATGGCCATCAGGGGTTGGTTGATCTCGTGCCCCAGCATCGAGGCGATCTCGGCCAACACGGCGGAGCGGGCGGCGTTGTGCAGCAATTCCTGGTGCTGCCGCCGCAACGCTGCAGCCTGCTTGCTGTCTGTCACGTCCAGCAGCACTTTCAACTGCACGCGCCTGCCGTCGTCCCACGGGATTGTCCCCGTCTGCAGCAGAAACCACCTCCCGGTCTGCAGGTCACGCAGTTCCTCGTAATGAAAACCTGCCGTCGTCTCTGCGGGGGCAAGCGTTTCAACCACGCTTGCCCGTTCAAAGCGCGCCTCGTTTTGCTCGACTGCAGTGCCGATTGCCTGATCGAAATGCTTATTCGCATACAAGGGACGCTCGCCCTCGTCGTCGGTGACATAGATGCCGGCAGGCAGGCCATCAAGGATATGCAATAAGCGCCGGTCGGCATGGGCGAGCGCAGTACGCAGGGAATGCAGCAGCATCGCGAACAGCATGAAGATGATGCCCAGCACCGATCCCTCCCAGTAATAGTAGATCGGGTGCGAATAGGTATGGGTGTACGTCGGGTGAAAGGCCACTCCCCATGCCAGCACAGACAGGACGGCCGCCAGCAGTCCCGCGGCTAGACCTATGCTCCAAGTCATCAGCGCGATCGGAACGAGGTAAAGGATCGAGAGCCGGATTTCATAACCAGTCAGGTAGTCGAAAAAAGAAACCAGGCCGATCGCAACGATTGCAAGAAGTGCCGCCCGTCCCCGTCTGGTTGTCAGTATCCGCAGCGAATGGCGCAGCATTTGCTCTGCGGCAGGATGAGCGTGAGAGTGAGCCATGTTCATGCCGGCAGGTTACCGGCCAATTTTCGTGACTGGGCATTACATCATGTCCCAAGAGAAACGCGCGACGAGAGCACACGACAACCGGCAAAGACTAGGGGAGACCCCAGTCTGCATTCGGAAGGCACTGTTTCCACGGTCCCGGCCACGAGCGGGACTTGGTACATGTCTTTGCGGCGATTGTCCGGTTGGCATCCTGTCCAGGCAGCTTCCTCTCGCCTTGCACGCGGCAAGAATCCATCGATTCCTGTCGCACCCATTTAGAGCGGATTTGCCCTGACCAACTCGCCGATGCCGGACGTCTTGCCCACGGCACGGCGTTGCGGCTCCTTGCCATGGCACCCGCCATGTCGCGTCGCCGCGCCTTGTTCCGTGACCAATCCGCCTCGGCCTCGACTGAACCGGTCAGGGCGAATCCGCTCTAGCTTCATCAAAAAAAACCAGTATCCCGTGAGGAACGCCGGCCGAAGGAGAGACCGAAGCAGGAGGTGACCTTCAAAGACCGAGGTAGGCTTTCTTGATGTCCTCGTTGTGCAGCAGATCCTGGCCCCGGCCTTCCATGACGATGCGGCGTGTCTGGATCACGTATCCATAGTCCGCAATTGCCAGCGCCTTGTGCAGGCTCTGTTCGACCAGCAGCACGGACACGCCTTGCTGGTTCACCAGTTGAATCGTGTCCAGCACCTTGGCGACGAACTTCGGTGCGATGCCCCACGACGGTTCATCGAGCAACAGCATCTTGGGCTTGGCCATCATGCCGCGCCCGATCGCCAGCATCTGCTGCTCGCCGCCGCTCATGGTGCCAGCCAACTGGTTGCGCCGCTCCTTCAGGATCGGAAACAAGGAATAAATTCCGTCGATGGTTTCCTTGATTTCGTGTGTGTCGCTGCGGGTATAGGCAC
>DATBUE010000230.1:0-2240 GCA_036516375.1 Noviherbaspirillum sp.
GCTGGTGCGCTGGATGCATCCGGAGCGCGGCCTGGTGCCGCCGCTGGAATTCATCCAGATCGCCGAAGAGACCGGGTTGATCGTGCGCCTGGGACAGATGGTGATCGAAAAGGCCTGCGCCCAGATCGCGCAATGGAAGGCCGAGGGCTTGCCGGTGGTGCCGGTGTCGATCAATGTGTCGGCGCTGCAGTTCAACGACGGCCATGTGAAGGACATCCTCGCCACCTGCATGGACAAGTACCGGGTCGAGCCGGATTTGATCGGCGTCGAGCTGACCGAATCCTGCATGGCCGGCGAGGACGAAACCGTGGCCGGCGAGCTCGACGGCTTGCGCGCGCTGGGCGTGAAGTTGCTGGTTGACGACTTCGGCACCGGCTACTCGTCGCTGTCACAACTGCAGCGCCTGAACGTGGACATCCTGAAGGTCGACCGCGCGTTTACCGTGACGCTGGCGGAGAGCGAGGAAGGCAAGGCCTTGTTCAAGGCCATCGTCTCGATGGCCGATGCGCTCGATATCGGCATCGTGGCCGAAGGGGTGGAAACACCGGAACAGCTCAATGTGCTGCAGTCGCTACGCTGCGACGAGGTGCAGGGGCACTTCGTGTCCAAGCCGGTGCCGGCGCATGAAATGGCGGCGCTGATGATCCGCCGTTTCCTGTTTCCGCCGGCCCAATCATCGGGGCGGTTTGCGACTGCCTGAGGGCGGCGTTTGCAAGGAGACGTGCGCGGCATGAATCGGCCTGGCACGCGACCCGTTTATCCTCCGCCCACGGTTCGCTGCAACTCTCTCACTTCATCCGGAACAAGTCTTTCGCCTCGCGCGGCTGCGAGCGCAGGTACTGCTTCGGCGCATCCACCTGCGCGCCGAGTTGCGCCGCTGCGTGCCAGGGCCAGCGCGGGTTGTAGAGCATGCCGCGCGCCAGTCCCACCATGTCGGCATCGCCGCTTGCCACGATCTGTTCGGCCTGCTGTGCTTCGGTGATCAAGCCCACGGCAATGGTCGGCATGCCGCTCTCGGCGCGGATGCGCTTTGCAAACGGCACCTGGTAACCGGCGCCGAGCGTGATCTGCTGTGCTGGCGAGAGCCCGCCGCTGGAGACATCGATGAAGTCGCAACCGCGCCGCTTCAATTCCTGCGCGAACACCACGCTCTGTTCCAGGTCCCAGCCGCCGGCAACCCAGTCGGTTGCGGAAATGCGCACGCCTACGGGTTTGTCGGCATGCACGGCTGCACGTATCGCGTCGAACACTTCGAGCGGAAAGCGCATGCGGTTTTCCAGCGAGCCGCCGTAGGCATCCTCGCGCCGGTTCGACAGCGGCGACAGGAACTGGTGCAGCAGATAGCCGTGCGCCGCATGGACTTCGAAGGCATCCAGGCCGATGCGCTCGGCGCGCCGGGCAGCGTCGACAAAGGCTTCGCGCACGCGCCGCAATCCGGCGGCATCCAGCGCCAGCGGCGCTTCCTCGCCTTCGGTGTAGGGCAGCGCGGAGGGAGCGCTGGTGCGCCAGCCGCCGTCGGCGGGCGCGATCTGCTTGCCGCCCTCCCAGGGCTTGCGCGTTGATGCCTTGCGGCCCGCGTGGGCAAGCTGGATCGCGATCGGCATGTTCGAATGCCGGCGCACCGAGCGCAACACTTGCGCCAGCGCCTGTTCGGTTGCGTCCGACCACAACCCGAGATCGGCCGGGGAAATCCGCCCTTCCGGTTCGACGCCAGTCGCTTCCAGGAACAGGATGCCCGCGCCGGAGAGCGCGAGGTGACCGAGATGGATCAGGTGCCAGTCGGTGGCAGCGCCGTCCTGCGCCGAGTACTGGCACATCGGGGCGATGGCGATGCGATTGGAAAGAGTGAGGCCGGCAAGCTTGATGGGAGTAAACAGTTGACTCATGGTTGGATCGGGAGAGGGGAAGGTGTCCGATTTAACCACTTTTGATCTTGCGCTGCCCAAGGGAACCCCTGGTCGATCTGCGGTCTCCAACAAGCATCAGTTCAAGGAGAGCCATCATGACTACTCGACATACCCCTGGCAAATCTTCCGATGACGAAAAGCCGGGAATGAAATCGTCCCCCGGGAATGAGTCGCGTTCGGTGACTGCGAAGGATGCGGGATCGCAAACTGCTGCCGCAAAAGACAGGAAGGAACGCAAGATCGCTTCTGAAGACCAGGACGAGCGCATCGAGGAGCAGCTTGACGATGCGGTGGACATGACCTTCCCGGCCAGCGATCCGATTGCAATTCCCG
>DATBUE010000231.1:0-4344 GCA_036516375.1 Noviherbaspirillum sp.
GCACCCGCCATGTCGCGTCGCCGCGCCTTGTTCCGCAGACAATCCGCCTCGGCCTCGTCTGAGCCAGTCAGGGCGAATCCGCTCTAACAACGAACGGCGAGTAAAGCCGCCCAGTAGTAGCCGCAACTTTCAACCGCGTCCACGGTGGTGGCGTTCACCATTCCCCGGTCTCCCCTTGCCATTCCGGTAAGCCGCTTGATCGCCGGCATTCACCTTGCGCTTGCAGCGAGTACACTGCTTCGGTTGCCACACCCTGTATAGAATCCGTCGATGCAAGAGCAAGCCGTTCACTGGGTCCACGCGGGCCAGACTGCCGCGGAACTGTCCGGCATTTCCCCTGAACGCCTGGCCCTGCCCGAAGTGCCGCCGCACCTGCTCGACCAGCTCGGGCGTGCGTTGCACGACTTGCGCATCTCGGTCACCGACCGTTGCAACTTCCGCTGCACCTACTGCATGCCGAAGGAAGTCTTTGACAAGGACTTTCCCTATCTGCCCTCGGCCAGCATGCTCAGCTTCGATGAAATCGAGCGCATCGCACGCGTGTCGGCCGCGCTCGGCGTGCGCAAGCTGCGCCTGACCGGAGGCGAGCCCTTGTTGCGCAAGGATATTGAAACCTTGATTGCGCGCCTGGCAGCGCTGCGCGCGCCGGACGGTTCACCGCTGGAACTGGCGATGACGACCAATGGTAGCCTGCTCGCGCGCAAGGCCGCGGGTCTGCATGCGGCGGGCTTGAACCGCGTGACGGTGAGCCTGGATGCGATCGAGGACGAACCCTTCCGCCGCATGAACGATGTCGACTTCCCGGTCTCGTCCGTGCTGGACGGCATCGATGCCGCGATCGCCGCGGGGCTGGGTCCGGTGAAGGTGAATGTGGTGGTCAAGCGCGGCGTGAACGACGACCAGATCCTGCCCATCGTCGAACACTTCCGCCATCGGGCGGTCGTGTTGCGCTTCATCGAATTCATGGACGTGGGCGCGACCAATGGCTGGCAGATGCAGCACGTGCTGCCCTCGGCCGAACTGCGCGCACGCATCGCCGCGCACTACCCCTTGCAAGCGCTGGAAGCCAATGCGGCCGGTGAAACCGCGCAACGTTACCGGTTGGCCGACGGCAGCCTGGAGATCGGCACCATCTCCAGCATCACCGAACCCTTCTGCGGCGACTGCAATCGCGCGCGCCTGTCCACCGACGGCAAGCTGTTCCTGTGCCTGTTCGCTGTCAAGGGCTTCGATCTGCGCCACATGCTGCGCGAGGGCGCCGGCGACGACTTGCTGCTGCGTACGCTGGCCGGCATCTGGAGCCAGCGGCGCGACCGCTACTCGGAGCTGCGCGCCGAAGTCGGCGACCGCCGCAAGCAGGCCAAGGTGGAGATGTCCTACATCGGGGGCTGATGCGGCGCTCGCCACGCGCACGCTGTTCAGTCAGGCGCATGAAGTCTATGCGGCGCTCCTGCGCTGGCCTACACCCGGTTCATGCGTTTCCGAGGCTGCTGGGGGGAGCTGGGTTCCCGCCTGCGCGCCTGTGCGGGAACGACAAGCAGCCGCGTAATTGAACGACATTGCGCCCATGGCCGCGTTCGCTTCGGCGCAATTCTTACGTCTGGGCTGGGCTTACAATGTCCCGTCGCTCCCCCACTCCTGCGTCGCACGATCACTCCAGCCAAAGCCGATGTCCCCATTCCTGTACGAACTGCAAGTCGAACTCGCCTCGTTCTGGGCGGCCCACGTAGTGGCCACCAACCTGATCGTGATCCTCAACCTGCTCGGCGCGCTTGGGCTGGGGCTTTTGGTCGGTTACGAGCGCTCCTACCGCGGGCGCGCGGCCGGCATGCGCACTTATGGGCTGGTCTGCATGGCTTCGGCGGCACTGACCGTGATCGGCGGCTTTCCCGGTGAATGGTTCGGCGGGCAGACCGTGCTCGGCATCGGCGCCGACCCGACGCGCATCATCCAGGGCATCGTCACCGGCGTCGGCTTTCTCGGCGCCGGCGTGATCATGAAGGAAGGCTTCAATATCAGTGGCCTGACCACGGCCGCCTCGATCTGGGCGGCCTCGGTGATCGGCGTCTTGGTCGGCGTCGGCTTCTACCTCGCCGCAATCGTGCTCGCGACGACCGCAGCCGTCTGCATGGTGTGGGTGCCGAAAGTGGCCGAGCACCTGCCTTCACGGCAGACGATCGCGATCACGCTGCGCTTCAAGGAAGGCGTGATTCCCAGCGAAGAGAGATTGCGCAACTCGGCCAAGGCGCGCGGTTACGAGATCGCGACCAGTTCGATTTCCATCTCCCAAAGCGACGGCCGCACCAAGTGGAACTTCGTCGCCGTCGCCTTCGACAAGAGCAGCGGCGCACCGGTCAGCGACCTCGCGCGCGAGCTGGCGACCTTCGAGGGACTGGAAGGCTTTCACCTTTCGCCGGCGCGCAACTGAGCGTCGAAGGAAGGTCCGGTTGATTCGGTGCTCCCCTCATGCCCATGGCGGTTTCTGTCGCCTTGGAGAGGGGGTGGCAGGAGTTGCGCACTATCAAGGATTTCGAAATCGCATTGAAACCGTCTTTGCCTTTTCAACCAGGTGTCAAATTTGGCAACTGATCTCCCACCTGCTATCGCGGTGTCCCTCATGAACTTCAATGAAGTTTGCTGGAGCGTCAAGAGTTCTGCGATTTCAATATCAAGCAAATTGCCCGCCCTCTGAGCTTTCACCCAACCATCGAATCGTTTCGCTTTTAGAAATCCCAGCGGTCCGGAGGTATTCGCCTTTCGCGCATCTTTGATGACTTGCGGGGCTGCTTGCAATCGCTCTGCCAGCTGCGAATCGCTGTCGGTACCGCTCCTCAGTCGTTCTGCGTACCAACTTCCAAACCTTCCTCCCTTTCCTTGCTCTATCGCGCTTAAGGCCGCATTTTCCAAGATTTGTTCGATTTCTTGGCGCTGTTCCGGGCTTTCCCCCGGCTCTGGGGCGAGGGCCGCCTTGGCCTCTATACGTGCTTGACGAATAAGGTCCCGAGCCTGCTGCAATCGCGCAGCGTCCTCCGCGCCGTGAGACGGCTGATGCTTGCTTTTGTACGCGCCGCCCAAATGCAGAAAGCTACGGATCCGATTCAAGGTAGCGGACGAAGCAGTCGAAATAAGGTGCGGCGAGTTCAGTGCCGCGGGAGAGGGTAAGCGCTCGCGGGCCAGCGAAGTCGTGGACGCGGTGTTGATGGGAGCGCTGTCTTGCCTGGCTGGCTGTCCGGCCTGGGACGCGCGGTTTCCTGCCGGGAGCTCCGGAGGAGACTGCTGGGGATTGCCGGCATCAGGAGACGACCGCATGGTGTTAGCCCCGGTGTCGAACACGGTCCGTGCCTCGGCGATCCGGTCGTCGCGCGCCCTCCGCGCATCAGATATGACCAGCTCCTCTTCTGAAGATGCGGTGCCATTGTTGTTGCGAGCGGGCTCCGGTGTCGAAGGGGAGGGCGAGCCGGCCAGCTTGTCAGCCCCTATGACGGTCTGCCAGAGCGCATCCTGTTTTTGTTGCGCACTGGAGGTATCCGCCGGCGGGACGGCGACCCTGCGCGCCAGAGCAAGGTATTCCTGCCAATCGTGCTTCTGTTCGTCAGGGGCTACGCTTGCATTCGACGCAGCCGACGAAAGTTCCTGCTCTATCGTTGTCATGACGCTGCCCAGCTCCTTGGCAAGATCAACATCGAGCTTCTCAATCCCTCGCCAACCTAGCCATGCGTCGAGCAGAGGCAGAGTGCCTTTTGCCTTGCTCTTCTCACGTGCCGCCTGGATGGTTTGTTGCGATTTCCAGATGGTCTGCGCAATCTTCATCTCTTCAATGTCTTGCTTCCGAAGCCAGCGTTTAAATTTCTTGTCCTGGCCGCCGATGACGCTCGCTGCTGACGCTTCCATGATCGTGCCCTTCACATCCTTCGGTTCTTTGGGTTCCTCCGTGGTGTGGGCTCTCTCCCAAAGGGGAGCAGAGGCTTGGAATCTTTTGCCTGCCACGGTTTCGGCAGCGCCCCCGGCTTTGCCGCGCCGCGCGGCTTCCTCGCCCAGCCATTTGAGGAAGCTGTCCAAAACCGGTCCTTCTTCTTCCTCCGTCGCGCTGCTGTCTTCGAACAGATGCGCATAGGGGTCGGGAGCCCTCCCGACGCGCTTTTGCGCCGGTGCGCCGGAAAAGTCCTGCATTGGCTCAGCCTGGTTCTCCTTCGCATTCCCCGTGCTCAGGGCCAGAGTCCCCTGGCTCTCCAACCACTTTTCAGCAATCAGAACATCGGGCAATTTCTGCGGACCCGCTTCAGCCATGAAGTTCTCGAAAGCCGGGGATGCTCCGTTCGATCTTGCGATGTCTTCCGCCCGCTG
>DATBUE010000232.1:0-6668 GCA_036516375.1 Noviherbaspirillum sp.
ATGCGGCGCCTGCTTTCGCGCATGTTCATATTCACCTTCGCCATGGAAGTGCTCGGCACCCTGTTGCTCGCGCTGCACTGGGTACCGCAGATGGGCTGGGGGAAAGGGTTTTACTACAGTTTTTTCCATGCCGTTTCAGCCTTCAACAACGGCGGCTTCTCGCTGTGGCCGCAGAGCCTGATGCATGAGGTCGACAGCGCGATCGTCAACGTTGCCATCACCGCCCTCTTTCTTTCCGGCGGCATCGGCTTCGTGGTCGTGGCCGACATGGTGGACAAGCGCCGCTTTTCCGAATACACGCTGCACACCAAGCTCACCCTGCTCGGCACCGTGGCCCTGAGCCTGATCGGGATGCTGGTGCTGTTCGTGCTGGAGTACGGCAACCCGGCAACGCTGGGCGGCTTGCCCGATCTGTCGCACAAGTTGTGGGCGGCGTGGTTTGCCTCGGTCACGCCGCGCTCGGGTGGCTTCAATACCATCGACATTGCGGCCCTGACCGACGCCAGCGCACTATTCATGATGGTGCTGATGTTCATCGGTTCCGGCGCCGGCTCGACCGGCGGCGGCATCAAGGTGACCACCTTCATCGTGATGGTGCTGACCGTGCGCGCCTTTCTGCTCGGCCAGGAACGGCCAGTGATCTTCGGGCGTAGCCTGGACTACGGCATCATCATCCGCGCGTTGACGGTGTCGATCATGTCGCTGTTCGCGGTGGTGGTCGGCACTTTCATCCTGACCATTACCGAGTCCGGCAACTTCATCGACATTGCCTTCGAGGTGACTTCCGCCGCCGCCACGGTTGGCCTGTCACGCGGATTGACGTCCGAGCTGACGCCGGTCGGGCAGGCCGTCGCCATCATCCTGATGACGCTCGGACGCGCCGGCCCGCTGGCCCTTGCCTTCATGCTGGTGCATCGCTATGCGTCGCGGATCCAATACCCGTCCGGACAGGTCAATCTCGGGTAGCGCGGGCATGGTTACCCGCCCATGACGAGGAGCAAGCATGTATCAACTGATAGTCGAAGGGATGAGCTGCGGTCACTGCATCGCGATGGTGACCGAGGCTGTGCAGGCACTGGACGCCGGGGCGCAGGTGGATGTGGAACTGGGGACGCAGACTGTGCGGGTGCAGACTGTCGCACCCTTGCCTGCGGTGACGCAGGCGGTGGCGGATGCCGGCTATCCGGTGCATCAGGCGGTGCAGCAGTAAGCCGCCCTCGCTTACAAAGCTTTCTGCTCGGCCAGCCCTTCCAGGATCGGGCACTCGGGCCGGTGGTCACCACAGCATGCATGGGCAAGGTGAACCAGCGTGTCGCGCATTTCCGTCATCTCGCGAATGCGTTGTTCCAGCTCCCGCACATGCTCTTCGGCGATGCGTTTCACATCCGCGCTGGCACGTTGCGGGTCGTGCCAGAGCGAGACCAGTTCGCGTATCTGTTCGAGTGAAAAGCCGAGCGTGCGTGCGCGCTTGATGAAGCGCAGCGTGTGCACGTCGTTGTCGCCGTAGATGCGGTAGCCGGCATCGCTGCGGCGCCCGGGTGGAATCAGCGCAATGCTTTCGTAATAGCGAATCATCTTGGCGCTCACCCCCGAGGCTTGCGCCGCCTGTCCGATGTTCATCACGTTCTCCCTGCAGGTTTCCAGCGGCGCAGCAGCAAGGCATTGCTGACCACGCTGACCGAACTGAAGGCCATTGCTGCGCCGGCCAATACCGGGTTGAGCAGGCCGAAGGCGGCCAGCGGCACGCCGACTACGTTGTAGATGAAGGCCCAGAACAGGTTCTGGCGGATCTTGTTGTAGGTGCGGCGCGAGACGTCGATGGCGTCGGCCACCAGTGCCGGGTCGCCGCGCATCAGGGTCACGCCGGCGGCATGCATGGCCACATCCGTGCCGGTGGCCATTGCGATGCCGACATCGGCGGCGGCCAAGGCGGGTGCGTCATTGATGCCATCGCCGACCATTGCCACCACCTCGCCGGCGCGCTTGAAGGCCGCCACCTTGTCCGCCTTGTCGGCAGGCAGGACCTCGGCCACGATTTCATCGATGCCGAGCGCGCCACCTACTGCCTGCGCGCTGCCACGGTTGTCTCCGGTGAGCAGGACCGTCTTGACCCCGAGTGCCTTCAGGCGCGCCACTGCAGCCTGCGCACTGGGCTTGAGCTGGTCGCCGAAGGCCAGCAGGCCGAGCAGATGCGTGTCGTGCGCGACCCAGGAAATGGTGTTGCCGCGTCCCTCCAGTTCCTGCGCGCGTGCGCGCAAGGACGACAGATCCACGCCGCGCTCGTGCATCAGGCGCGTACTGCCCAGATGCAGCGTGCGGCCTGCAACATCGGCCTGCACGCCGCGTCCGGCCAGGGCCTGTACGCCAGTCGCGGGAGGGATGTCCGTGTCCTTTTCCTTTGCGGCTTCCAGCACCGCGCGCGCCAGTGGATGTTCGCTGCCCTGCTGAATCGCCGCTGCCAGGCGCAGCAGTTCCGCGGCTTCAATGCCGTGCGGTTCGGCCGCCGTCAATGCCGGCTTGCCGACCGTGAGCGTGCCGGTCTTGTCGAACACCACGGTCGTGACGCTGTGCGCCACTTCCAGCGCCTGCGCATCCTTGATCAGAATGCCGGCGCGCGCACCGACGCCAGTGCCGGCCATGATCGCAGTGGGCGTTGCCAGCCCCAGTGCACACGGGCAGGCGATCACCAATACCGACACCGCATTCAGCAAGGCGGTCTCGATGCCGCTGCCGGACAGCCACCAACCGGCCAGCGCGACCAACGCAATCAACAGCACCACCGGCACGAACACGGCGCTCACCTTGTCCACCAGGCGCTGGATCGGCGCCTTTGCGGCCTGCGCGTCTTCCACCAGGCGGATGATGCGCGCCAACGTCGATTCCGCACCGACGGCGCGTGTGCGCACCACCAGCAAACCTTCCGCATTGATCGCGCCGCCGGTCACGCGCTCGCCCTGCTGGCGCGCCACCGGCAGGCTCTCGCCGGTGATCATCGATTCGTCGACATGGCTCGCGCCTTCGACCACCTCGCCATCGACGGCAATGCGTTCGCCCGGTCGCACGACCACCAGGTCACCGACGCGTACCTGCGCGATCGGCACTTCCTGCTCACGCCCCTCGCGCCGCACGCGCGCAACTTCGGGGCGCAGGCTCTGTAGCGCGCGGATCGCGTCCGCCGTCTGGCGCTTGGCACGTGCCTCCAGCCATTTGCCGAGCAGGACCAGGGTGATGACGACCGCCGCCGCCTCGAAATAAAGATGGGCCACGCCGTGGTGCGCGGGGGTGAACAATTGGTAAACGCTCAGGCCATAAGCCGCACTGGTGCCGAGCGCGACCAGCAGGTCCATGTTGCCGGTGCCGGCCTTCAATGCCGCCCAGCCAGCGCGATAGAAACGCGCGCCTAGCCAGAACTGCACCGGCGTAGCCAGTAGCCACTGCAACCAGCCGGGCAGCATCCAGTGCGCGCCAAAGGGTTCGGCCAGCATCGGCGCGACCAGCGGCAGGGACAGCAGCGCGCCAATGATCACGTGGCGACGTTCGCGTTCGCGGGCGGGATTGGCTGCAGTCGGTGCCGTAGCGGCCAGACTTGCTTCCTGATGCACGCGCGCCGGGTAGCCGGCTTTTTCCACAGCCGCAAGCAGCGCTTGCGGGTCGGCGCCGGCCACGCGCACCCGTGCGCTTTCGGTTGCCAGGTTGACGCTGGCGTCGAGCACTCCATTCACCTTGCGCAAGGCCTTTTCCACGCGTCCCACGCAGGAAGCGCAGGTCATGCCTTCGATATCGAGATTGATTTCCTGCTGCGCAACCTGATAACCGGCGCGCTCGATTGCAGCGGCAAGCGCGCTGGGGTCGGTTCCCGCCGCCGCGCTCACCCGCGCCGATTCCGTCGCCAGGTTAACCGAGGCATCGAGCACGCCCGGTGTGGCACGCAGGGCCTTTTCAACGCGCGCCACGCACGAAGCGCAAGTCATGCCTTCGATCGGCAATTGCAGGATGTGGGGCGCGTCGGCAGACGGCGCCAGGGAAGAAACGGGAGCGTTCATGAATGCACCTCTTTAGCAATGCATGCATTCTGCACCTTCCCATGATTGGAAGGTCAAGCGCGGACCGAGCTTGATCCTTTTTGCATCCCGGCAAGCGCGTCGGCGACGCGCGGATAGCGCAAGCGAACGCCCAACTCCGCCTTTATCCGCGTATTGTCCAGGCGGCGCGATTCGGACATGAAGGAGAGCAACAGCGGCGAGATCGTGCGCTGCAGTTCCGCGCGCGGAAGACGCGGCGGGCGTGGAAGGGCCAGCGCGTCGGCCACCGCATCGAAGTACTCGCCCATGCGCATCTCGCTGTCGTCGCTGGCGTGGTAGACCCGGTTGGGCGCGGCGCGGAACAGGGCCGCGACGATGAAGCGTGCGAGGTCGTCGGCGTGAATGTGGTTGGTATAGACATCGTCTTCCGGACGCAGCGCGGGCGTGCCGCGCGTGAGGCGTTCGACCGGCAGGCGGTCGTCGGCATAGATGCCCGGCACGCGCAAAATGCCCAACCGCGCCTGACGGCGCCGTGCCCAGGCGCGCAGCACTTGCTCGGCATCGGCGCGGCGCTGCCCACGTGCGCTTTGTGGGCGCAACGGGCGTGATTCCTGCACCCATTCCCCCCCGCAATCGCCGTACACGCCACTGGTGCTGACATAAACCAGGCGTGCATGCTCGGGTAGAATGGCGGCCAGCCTGTGGGTGCGCACATCCTTCGGCCCCTGGGATGCCGGCGGCGCCAGATGCACGACGTACGGCGCCAGACCTGCCAGCCGTGCCAGCGTATGCGGCCGGTCCAGATCGGCCACCACAGGTACCGCCCCCGCCGCACGCAACTCGGCGCAACGTTCGCGCTGACTGGTCACCGCGAACACGCGAAAGCGCGTGCGCAACAAGGGCAGCAGGCGCAGGCCCACATCGCCGCAACCGACGATCAGCAGACGCGGTAAAGCCAGGCGCCGACGGCGCGAAGCAACTCGCAACGCGGCTTCATAGTTCACATCATTTTTCATCGCGCGATTTTATGACTTTCCAAGTAACAGTTCAGCCCAGCGGACGCCAGTTCACCTGCGAGGAAGAGGAAACCATCCTTGGGGCCGCCATCCGCAGCGGCGTCGGCCTGCCCTATGGTTGCAAGAACGGCGCCTGCGGCACCTGCAAGGGCAAGCTGCTCGACGGGTCGGTCACGCATCGCGCCCATCAGGAAAAAGCGCTCTCACCAGCCGAAGAAGACAAGGGCTTTTCGCTGTTCTGCTGCGCGGTGCCGCATTCGGATGTGGTGATCGAAGCGCGCGAAGTGCTGGGCGTGGGCGAAGTGCCGATCAAGAAGATGCCCACGCGCGTAGCGAAGCTGAACCGCGTGGCCGACGACGTGATGATCGTCTCGCTACAGCTGCCGGCGAACGAACGCCTGCAGTACAAGGCGGGCCAGTACATCGAGTTCCTGCTGAAGGACGGCAAGCGTCGCAGCTACAGCATGGCCAATGCGCCGCACCTGGACGAGCACCTGACGCTGCACATCCGCCACATGCCCGGCGGCGTGTTCACCGAGCACGTGTTCAACACGATGAAGGAGCGCGAAATCCTGCGCTTCGAAGGCCCGCAGGGCACCTTCTTCCTGCGCGAGGATTCCGACAAGCCGATGGTGCTGCTTGCGTCCGGCACCGGTTTCGCGCCGATCAAGGCCATCGTCGAACACGCGATCCACCAGAACAGCGGCCGCCAGATGATCCTGTACTGGGGCGGACGCCGGCCCAAGGATTTGTACATGCACGCGCTGTGCGAGGAATGGGCGCGCACGCTGCCGAACTTCAAGTACGTACCGGTGGTCTCCGATGCATTGCCCGAGGATGGCTGGAGCGGGCGCACCGGCTTCGTGCATCGCGCGGTGATGGCAGACCTGCCCGATCTGTCCGCTTACCAGGTCTACGCCTGCGGCAATCCGGCGATGGTGGACTTTGCCAAGCGCGACTTCACCGCCGACTGCAAGCTGCCCGAAGAAGAGTTTTACGCCGACGCCTTCACCACCGAAGCCGATCTGGCCGCCTGAGCACAAGCATTTTCATTTCAATCTGATCCCGCGGAGCCCTAGATGGAATTCAGCCAGTACAAAGTCGACGCCCTCATGAACATCACCAACCGCCCTGCACTCGTGTTTACCGAGGGCCAGGGCATGTGGCTGACGGACCATAACGGCAAGCGCTATCTCGACTGGTTGCAGGGCTGGGCCGTGAACTGCCTGGGTCATTCGCCGCAGTGCATCGTGGACGCGACCAACAAGCAGGTCGGCAAGCTGTTGAACCCCTCGCCTGCTTTCTACAACGAACCGTCCATCGTGCTGGCCACGATGCTGACCGAGAACTCCTGCTTCGACCGCGTGTTCTTCGCCAACAGCGGCGCCGAAGCCAACGAAGGCGCGATCAAGCTCGCGCGCAAGTGGGGCAAGGTCAACAAGAACGCCGCCAGCGAAAACCGCTACGAAATCATCACCTTCAACCACGCCTTTCATGGCCGCACACTGGCCACGATGTCGGCTTCCGGCAAGGCCGGCTGGGATGTGATGTTCGCGCCGCAGGTGCCGGGCTTTGCCAAGGCCGAGCTGAACGACATCGCCAGCGTCGAGAAACTGATCACCGACAAGAC
>DATBUE010000233.1:0-4457 GCA_036516375.1 Noviherbaspirillum sp.
CCCTGACCAGCTCGCCGATGCCGGACGGCTTGCCCACGGTACGGCGTTGCGGCTCCTTGCCATGGCACCCGCCATGTCGCGTCGCCGCGCCTTGTCCCGCAGGCAATCCGCCTCGGCCTCGACTGAGCCGGTCAGGGCGAATCCGCTCTAGCCGCGACTCTTCGCTTCGATCGCTTCCCATTTTTCCAGGCTTTCCATCAACAAGGTGTCGATCTCGGCGAAGCGTTCGTTGAGCTTCTGTGCTTCCTCGGGTCGGGCGCGATACAGTTCCGGGTCCGCCAGTTGCGCGCCGATCTGCTTCTGCTCGGCTTCCAGCTTCTCGATCAGGGCCGGCAGGCTTTCCAGCTCCCGCTGCTCCTTGTAGCTGAGCTTCTTCGGCTTAGCCATTTCACGCGTTTCACGTGCCTCAGGTGCAGCCTGCGCCTTCGGCGCGGCCTTCGCCGTTTGCGGCGCTGCCGCCCGCACTCGCTCCCAATCGCTGTAGCCACCCACGTATTCGCGCCAGAGTCCGCCGCCTTCGGCAACGAAAACCTGCGTCACCACATTGTCGAGAAAGCGACGGTCGTGGCTGACCAGGAAGACTGTGCCGTCATATTCTTCCAGCAGCTCTTCCAGCAGTTCCAGCGTATCGATATCGAGGTCGTTGGTCGGTTCGTCCAGCACCAGCACATTGGCTGGCTTGGCGAACAGGCGCGCCAGCAGCAGGCGGTTGCGCTCGCCGCCGGATAGCGACTTCACCGGCGAACGTGCACGCTCCGGGGCAAACAGGAAGTCGCCGAGATAGCTCATCACGTGCTTGCGCTGGCCGTTGACCTCGACCCATTCGCTACCCGGAGAAATCGTATCGGCCAGGCTCGCCTCTTCGTTCAATTGCGCGCGCATCTGGTCAAAGTAGGCGATCTGCAGGCGCGCGCCCTGGCGTATGGTCCCGCTGTCGGGCTGCTCTTCACCCAAAATCAATTTAAGCAAAGTGCTCTTGCCGGCTCCGTTAGGACCGATCAGGCCGATCTTGTCGCCGCGCATGAGAATCGCGGAAAAGTCGCGCACGATCACCTTCTCGCCGTAGCGCTTGTTCACGTGTTCCAGCTCGGCCACGATCTTTCCGGAGCGCTCGCCGCTGCTTACGTCCAGTCGCACTTGTCCCTGCTGCTCGCGGCGTGCACTACGCGTCCTGCGCAATTCCTCCAGCCGCTTGACGCGTCCTTCATTGCGCGTGCGACGCGCTTCCACGCCCTTGCGTATCCACACTTCTTCCTGCGCAAGCACCTTGTCGAACTTGGCATTCTCGATTGCCTCGATCTCCAGTTGTTCGGCCTTGCGCGTCTGGTAGGCACTGAAGTTGCCGGGGAAGGAAAGCAGGCGCCCGCGGTCGAGTTCGACGATGCGCGTGGCGACGTTGTCGAGGAAGGAGCGATCGTGGGTGATGAAGACGATGCTGCCCTTGTACTCGCGCAGCAGGCCTTCGAGCCAGATGATGGAATTGAAGTCGAGATGGTTGGTCGGCTCGTCGAGCATCAGCACATCCGGATTGCCGACCAGTGCGGCAGCGAGCGCCACGCGCTTCTGCATGCCGCCCGACAGCGTGCCGATGCGCGCATCCTTGTCGAGATTCAGCCGCTCCAACACCGTCTCGACCCGGTTCGCCACATTCCAGGCATCGAGGGCATCCAGCTTCTCCTGCAAGACGTGCATGCGCTCCAGCGCCGCGTCGCTCGCTTCGCCGCCCAGTTGCTGCGTCAGCGCGTTGTATTCCTCCAGCAGCTGCTGGGCCTCGCCCAGCCCTGCCGCCACCGCAGCGAACACGCTCGCCTCAGCGACGAACTGCGGCTCCTGCTCGACATAAGCGACGCGCACACCCTGCTGACGTACCAGCAGCCCGTCATCCAGCGCGGTCGTGCCGGCGAGTATCTTCAGCAAGGATGACTTGCCGGTGCCGTTACGGCCGATTAGACCGACGCGTTCGCCGGCTTCGAGCGAGAACTCGGCGTGATCGAGCAAGGCGACGTGACCGAATGCGAGCTGCGCATTGGAGAGAGAAAGCACTGCCATGGGTAGCGGCGCGCCGTTGAAATGCGGCGCATGGAAAGGAAAGGACCCGGCATTGTACCGAGAGCTTGGATGGGAGCTTGGGAAGCGTGGTCCCGCCGACAGGAATCGAACCTGTATCTAGCGCTTAGGAGGCACTCGTTCTATCCATTGAACTACGGCGAGACGCTTGGCTCGGCGCAAGATTTGCACCAAGCGGGGCGATTATAGCTGAGGCGCGTGGGCAGCCGGTATGGCTATTCCCAACGACGCACGCCTCGCCCCAAATGTGGCTCAGTGATCAAACAGGGAAATCTGTGCAGATCGTTACCGGCCCTCAGCAACCTCTGCGTAGATCAGCCACACCCGACTTTGCCTGCCTTCCTGCAAGCTGCTGTTGACGATGGCAATCTTTCCCTCCCCACTCACCGCAAGCTTCTTCATCAGCAATCCTTGATGACTGCCATTCGTTCCCTCGCCCTCGCTGTGCGCAACGAGCGCAGGTTGCGTGAAATGCTTGCCGCCATCAAGCGAAACGCTAATCCCCAGGCCGCGCGGCCGTTTGCGGTGATCCCGGTACAGCTCGTACACGACATACAGGCGTCCGCGCTCATCGGTATCGAAGGAAGGATAGGCCGCGCTCTCGGCACCGTTGGGCAAGGGCGAGGATATGTCGCGCGGCACGCCGAAGCTGCGGGCATTTCCCGCCTGCGTGTACATGATCCGGAACCTGTCGAAGGGGCCGCCCTGGCTCTGGGCATAGACAAGGTGGAGTACGCCGTCCGGCGTCACCGCAAGCCGGGGTGCGTCCGCGTAGCCTTTGGCGGGTGCAACAATCTGCGGTTCATCGAAGCTCAGCCCACCATCCAATGAGCGTGCAAGATGAATGTCTGCGTCCTCGTCTTCCCCGTTGGTCCAGGCAAGGTAAACCGTGTTGTCCTTGCCCAGCGCAAGCGAAGGTGCACGCGCGGGTCTGGCGTTTGTCCCACCGGCGATTCGCTGCGCACGCGAAAAGTGTTTGCCTCCATCCGTTGAGCGGCTGAACCACAAGGGCCCGTCGTATTCGGTCCAGGCTGCGTACAGCACGCCCTTCCCGCTTGCTGCAAGATCGTAGCTTCCGTTATGCCAGACCTGGGCATTGATCCGCCCTTTGCCGTCGCCACCCACGGAGCGCGAAAGGTTGATCGGCTCCGAGAATGCCCCCCCGTTGTCATTGGAGTAGGCGAACATCATCTCGCCGCCGTGCGAGCCGCCAGTAAAAACGATTTCCTGCCACAGCATGTATAAGCGCTGCGGCGAATCGGGAGCCCGCACCATTCGTGGCAGCCAGGAAAAGGTGTCTGGACTGCGAGAGACGTTCAGAGGTCCAGCGTCCTGCGTTTTGCCGCCACTTTGAAAGAAAACATCCTTGCGCGTCTGGTCAACCCAGGAAACGGCTGCATTACCACGCTCATCCATGCTGACCGTGGGGTCGTCCACATAGTGATAGCGGGAATCGTTTTGCTGCCATGGTCCCTTTTCGCCAGGGCCTGTGGCAATTTCAGTCGTGCCTTGCCAACGGACAGGAAGGTCGGGGGCTGCTGCTGCCGATACGGGAAGTGCAACGCTGAGAAGGATGGAGAAAAAGCGATAATCCATGAACCCACCTCCAAACAAATGGATGCCCGGAGCCGGTATCGCCCGTGTGTGTCACGCCGCTCTTGTCAGCACGCCTTGCCGGTCCAGCAAGTACCGATCCAGATCGTTTGCCAGATACAGCCTCCCGTCATACACCGCCCTTGCTTCGGCTTCGATATCCGTCAGCGACGGGCTGCCTTGTTGCTCCTGGTAGCGTGGACTGAAGTGCGTCAGTACCAGGTTCTTGATCCTTGCTGCGCTGGCCAGCCGGGCCACCCTCTTCGCCGAACTGTGCTGCGGGCCGGGTCCGACCTTGTGCAGCACGTCTTCGGTATAGGTTGCCTCATGCACCAGCACGTCGGCGCTGCTGGCCTCCTCCAGCAACAGATCCGGCGTATCGTTGTCGCCGCCGATGATGATCTTGCGTGGCTTGCGTGTCGGGAGAAGATAGTCCAAGGCGCGCAGGACGCGTCCGTCCGCCCCTTGCACATCATTGCCCTGCCGAAGTTGTCCCCACTCGGGACCGGGCGTGATGCCTTCGCCTTCCAGCCTGGTGGCATCAAGCCTGTTTTCAACGGTCTTCTCGGAAAAGCTGTACGCAAACGAAGGTACGCGGTGCGACAACGCAGTGGCTTGCACGTCGAAGTCCTGCAACTGTTGTGTATGCGGGAGATCTTCCACGTTGACGAATTTCAGCGCATATGGAAGCCAAGGCCGGGTTGTGTCCAGCACTCCCTAGGTGATGGTCCGGGTGATCTGCTTCGGAACGGTGCGTGCGGCCGGCGCCTCGGCGGCTTGGCCGGAGCTCAGCGCGG
>DATBUE010000234.1:0-2249 GCA_036516375.1 Noviherbaspirillum sp.
GTCGCCCAGGCGCGGGCCGGCCGGGATGTAGATTTCGTTGGTCTCGGCGCGCTTCTGGAATTCCTGCGACTGCATCTCCTCGAAGCGGGCCAGGCGCGCCTTGCTCTTGGCCTGCCGGCCCTTGGGATTCTGGCGCACCCATTCCAGCTCTTTCTGTATGGTCTTCTGGCGCGCCGACTCGGTCGCTTCTTCCTGCTTCAGCCGCGCTTCCTTCTGTTCCAGCCAGGAGCTGTAGTTGCCCTTCCACGGAATGCCGTGGCCGCGATCGAGTTCGAGAATCCACTCGGCGGCGTTGTCGAGGAAGTAGCGGTCGTGGGTGATCGCGACCACGGTGCCGGGGAAACGCTGCAGGAATTGCTCCAGCCAGTCCACCGACTCGGCGTCGAGGTGGTTGGTCGGTTCGTCCAGCAGCAGCATGTCGGGCTTGGACAGCAGCAGCTTGCACAGCGCCACGCGGCGCTTCTCGCCGCCGGACAAGACGCCGATCTTCTGCTCCCAGGGCGGCAGGCGCAGGGCGTCGGCGGCCATTTCCAGTTGCTGGTTCAGCGTATTGCCGTCGGACGCAGCAATGATCGCTTCCAGACGTGCCTGCTCGGCGGCCAGCGCATCGAAATCGGCATCTTCTTCCGCATAGGCGGCATACACGGCATCGAGCTTGGCCTGGGCCTCGAACACTTCGCCGAGTGCGGACTCCACTGCCTGGCGCACCGTCTGTTCCGGATCGAGCTGCGGTTCCTGCGGCAGGTAGCCGATATTCAGGCCCGGCATCGGCACGGCTTCGCCTTCGATGTCCTTGTCGATGCCGGCCATGATCTTCAGGAGGGTGGACTTGCCCGAGCCGTTCAGGCCGAGCACGCCGATCTTGGCGCCCGGGAAGAAGGAGAGCGAAATGTCTTTCAGGATCTGGCGCTTGGGCGGCACGATCTTGCCGACCCGGTTCATGGTGTAGACGTATTGGGCCATTCGTTTATCTGTGCTTGGTAAGTAGGAAGAGGAGGTGGGAAAGATCGCTAGCATACGGCAGTTCGGCAAGCTGGGGCGCCCATGAAGCTGGGCTGCGTTTGCCTCTGCATGCTTGGTTGCAGGAGCAACGCAGCAGCGCGCCGACCAAAGCCGCAGACATCCACAATTTGTTTTGCGTGCGTACTTAGATTCTGCATAGAGCCTCACTGGAATAATGCGAACCCTGCCTGCCAGCCCACATCGAAGCAGGAACAGGAGGAAAGCATGTACATGGTCTACTGGACCGAGACTAACGACGACCGCAGCGTGGCACATGGCCAGGCTTTTGATTCGGACGCGATGCGCGCGGCAATGCAGTTGATGGAAGACTTGCGCGCACGCCAGCGCAACGGCGAGCCGATCGCTTTCGTCACGATGTCATCGGAAAACCCCCATTCGGTGGGACACCCTGGCGTGTCCGACCCCAGCCCGGACTACAACTGGAAAAAACGGCGACCGTAGCAATACGGGCCGCCGTTTCTTCATTCGTCTTGTTCCGCCTGGAGCGGGCAGCCAATGCTCAACCGGCCGAGTGGGCCGCCAGTACCGATTCGGCCAAGCGGCGGGCGCTGGGCAGGAAACGCGCGATGGTCGTCAGGAGTTCATCTTCTGCCACCGGCTTGCCTAGGTAAGCGTCGCAACCGGCCCAGGAGCCGCGGAACTTGTCGAAGGCCGAGGATTTGCTGCTCAGCATGACCACCGAGGTTTCGCGCGTGGCGCTGCTGCCCTTGATGCGCTTGCAGACCTGGTAGCCATCCATGCCCGGCATCAGGATGTCGAGGAAGATGCAGGTGTAGTGCTTGGCTTGCGCCATGTCGATCGCCTTTTCCCCGTTTTCCGCGTAATCGACATCGAAACGGAAGGGCGCCAGCTTGGCGCGCATGAAGGCACGCACGGTCGCACTGTCGTCGACCACTAGCACCGATTCAAGTGGAGATGGATCCAGAAAAACTGCCTGGACAGGCAGCTTGCGGTCCAGTGCGCGGCGGAAGGTACGCCCGTCCCAAGCGGTGGCAGTTGTTTCGCGCCGCGCGCGCTCGGCAAGCGCTGCTTCCATCTGCGCATCCAATTGATCGAACAATCGCATCCAGTGGATCGGACGGTCCACCAAGGGCCAGTCGCCCACCGTACCGCTTTTCCCGATCAGCACGGCTGGAGCATAGGCTCCCGGCTTGCGCTCAAGCAGCAGGCGCAAACCATCCGGGCTATCGATATTGGCGAGGTAAATGTCTGGTCGATCCACGGCA
>DATBUE010000235.1:0-1731 GCA_036516375.1 Noviherbaspirillum sp.
ACCTGGATCACGATTTCGCTGGCAGCCAGCGCAGCAATCGGGAAACCATCGTCCTTGTCCAGCTCGGCGTCGACCAGCACCACATCGGCCCCCGCAGCCAATGCGCCGAAGGCATCGTCCAGACGCGTGATTTCATGCTGCTCGCTCAGCGGCTTTTGCGCGGCACGCCGCAGCGCAGCCACGCCGAAGCCTTGCGGCATGGCCTGGACTGCATCGGCAATCGTGCGCTCGCCGCGCGCGACCTGCGTCAAACTCGGCGCGCGCACCGCATCCAGGCGCAGCGAAATACCTTCGGATTCACAGCATGCGTCCAGCAGCAGCACGTCGCGTCCACCCTGCGCCAGCGAGGCGCCAAGGTTGACCAGCATCGCGCCCTTCTCTTCCGCGCTCGCGGCCGACAGCAGCGTGAATACGCGCGGCTTCGGGCCGGACAGCATGCGGCGCAGGCCTTCAGCCTGATCGAAATCGAAACTAGCCAAGGGACACCTCGCGCAAGGTCTTGTCGTTCATCGCGTGCGCTGCGTTGGCGATCACCAGCGGCAGCTCTTCATCCTGATATTGGAATGGCGCGGTCTCGCGCTTCAATTTGAAGGCGCGGTCGATCAGGTAGTGCTGGTTCGGCACATGCAGGTCTTCCGGCACGCGCTGGCCGTTGGCGACGTAGTACAGGTTCAGCTTCTGGCGGATCATCACATCCAGCACATTGCCCACCGTAGCGGCTTCGTCGAGCTTGGTCATGATGCAGCCGGCCAGGCCGCCGCCCATATACGAACGCACGACTTCGTTGAGCGTCTCGCCGGTGGAGGTGGCGGACATGCACAGCAGGCGCTTGACCTTGGCATCGGTACCGGAAAGCATTGCGATCTGTTCGGCCACCATCTTGTCACGCTGGCCCATGCCGACCGTGTCGATCAGCACCATGTGCTTGCTCTTCAGTTCGTCCAGCGCGATGCGCAGATCGGTTTCATCCTTCACCGAATGCACCATCACGCCGAGGATCTTGCCGTAGATACGCAGCTGCTCGTAGCCGCCGATACGATAGCCATCAGTCGTGATCAGCGCGAGCTTGCCGGCGCCGTGACGCATTACGCAGCGCGCCGCGAGCTTGGCCGTGGTCGTGGTCTTGCCGACGCCAGTGGGTCCGACCAGCGCATACACGCCGCCCTTTTCCAGAATTTCGTTTTCGTTGGAGACGACGGAGAGGTTGCGCGCCAATACCGACTTCACCCAGGCAATGCCATCCTTTTCATCGGCAGGCATCTTCTGCGTCAGGTACCGGGCCAGGCTCGCGGAAAAGCCGGATGCCAGCATTTCGCGCATCACCGCCGTCTTGGCCGGCTCGCGCTTCTGCTGGCTGCCCCAGGCGATCTCGGCCAGTTGCGATTCGAGCATGCCGCGCATTGAACGCAACTCGCTCATCACGGCGGCGATTTCCGCGGCCGAGCCCTGGTTGCGCGGTGTGCTGTCGCGGCTGGCCGCCAGTGCGCCAGCAAGGCCGGACGCCTGATCGGGTTCGGCCATGCGCGGCGCAGCTGGAGCGCGGGGCACGTCGGTGCTGCGTGCGGCGGGCGCCGCCTGCGGCGGGGCGCCCGTGGCTTCAGCCAGCGCGACACGCTTGGCACCCAGCGCAGCGAGCGTGGCTTCGGATACGGCCGGCCTTTCGATCACCGGCTCGCCCAGTGCCGACATGTCTTCCGGCGCCAGCGCCAAGATTTCGACGGTGCCGTTGAT
>DATBUE010000236.1:0-8869 GCA_036516375.1 Noviherbaspirillum sp.
GAAGACCTTGGACAGGATCTTGTACGCGAAGCGCGTGGACAAGCCATTCATGCCTTCATCGACACCGGCGTAATCCGAATATTCCTGGCGCGACTTCGCCTTCGGATCGGTGTCCTTCAGGTTCTCGCCGTCGTACACCTGCATCTTGGAGAAGATGCTGGAATTCTCCGGCTCCTTCAGGCGCGACAGCACCGCGAACTGCGCCATCATCTTCAGTGTGCCCGGCGCACACGGCGCCGCACCCAGCGAAGAATTGCGAATCAGCTTGTCGTAGATCTTGATCTCGTCGGTCACGCGCAGGCAGTACGGCACCTTGACGATGTAGATGCGATCGAGGAAGGCTTCGTTGTTCTTGTTGTTGCGGAAGGTCTTCCACTCCGATTCGTTCGAGTGCGCGAGTACCACGCCATCGAAGGGAATCGCACCGAAACCTTCGGTACCCTTGTAGTTGCCTTCCTGGGTTGCGGTCAGCAGCGGATGCAGCACCTTGATCGGCGCCTTGAACATCTCGACGAATTCCATCAAGCCCTGGTTGGCCAGGCACAGGCCACCGGAATAGCTGTAGGCATCCGGATCGTCCTGCGAATAATCTTCCAGCTTGCGGATATCGACCTTGCCGACCAGCGAGGAGATGTCCTGATTGTTTTCATCGCCAGGCTCGGTCTTGGAGATCGCGACCTGTTTCAGGATCGACGGGTAGCGCTTGACCACGCGGAACTTGTTGATGTCGCCACCGAACTCGTGCAGGCGCTTGACTGCCCACGGGCTGGGGATGGACTTCAGATAGCGGCGCGGAATGCCGTAATCCTCTTCGAGGATGGTGCCGTCCTCATCGGGATCGAACAGGCCGAGCGGCGATTCATTCACCGGCGAACCCTTGATCGCATAGAAGGGCACCTGTTCCATCAGGCTCTTCAGCTTTTCCGCGATAGAGGATTTGCCGCCGCCGACGGGGCCGAGCAGATACAACACCTGCTTGCGTTCTTCCAGTCCCTGCGCTGCATGACGGAAGTAGGAAACAACCTGCTCAATGACTTCTTCGGTTCCGTAGAACTCACGGAAGGCCGGATATATTTTTATTACCTTGTTGGCGAAGATGCGCGATAGGCGCGGGTCGTGGCGCGTGTCGACCAACTCCGGTTCGCCGATCGCTTCGAGCATGCGCTCGGCAGCGGTGGCATAGGCGAGTCGATCCTTCTTGCATAGCTCCAGATATTCCTGCAGGGAGTATTCCTCTTCCCGAGTCCGCTCGTACCGAGCGGCGAAGTTATCAAAGATCTTCATCGCGCTTCCTTTGAAATAAACCTGACGGTTCGGGTTCGGATACAGAGGGAGGTTTCCGCTCTGCAATTCCAATATACGCCCGGAATTTTTTTGTAGCTAGGCTATTTGCGCGCTTTTTTTGTATCTGTGGCGCGAAGAGAAACAGCAGGTGCAACCGCGTGCATGTTGGCCTGAATTTTGTGGCAGCCGTGTGCATGTGCAGCATGCGGTGTGCGTAATTTTGTTCGAGTAGATGCGAACTTTTTTGCAGCACGGCGGTCGTCGCGCGCGATCCCATTGAATGGGCACGCTGGCCCGCTCGTCTGTCACGCGATGCGCGCAGAGGTGCGCAGAAAGCGGCGCGCGAAGTGGGCCGACATTGCGCGCTCGTGAATTGCGCAGGTGACCGGTAATCGGTGAATCATCAATGCCGCAATGAGCGACGTTTGACTCGGGATGCGCAAAGCCATTCTTGGCGAAGAGATGACTTGTCGTTCCCGCGCAGGCGGGAACCAAGCTCAAGCGTTCGCAGTACTGCTGGCGTCCGAGCTGGACTCCCGCCTGTGCGGGAGTGACAGGCAGGAGATACACCAGCGGTAGATATCCGGAGCAAGACGCGTCGGGAACAACGCACGGAGCGTCACTTCGACACGACGTCACTTGCGTTGCTTGCCTCACATGTAGCACATGTAGCACATCGCGCGCCGCACGATCATCCCGCTCAACGCCCGAACAAGCCGCGCAACTGTTCGTTCAGTTTTTCCTTCACCTTGGCCTTTTCTTCGTCGAGCGCTTTCTCGACGCGCTGCTTGGCTTCGGCCTTCTTCGGTTCCAGCTTCTGCTTGGCCAGTTCAGACAACATGGCGCCGGCATCGACGCGCCAGGAAATCGCGTCGAAAGGCCCGGACAGGCGCACCGGTAGCGTCACGCCTTTCAATGCCTGCAACTCCGGCCCGCCCTGCCCCTGCAGCGTGGAGACGACCGTGGTGCGCGCCGTGTAATCGAGCCGTTGCGCGCCGATGTCGATCTCGCCGGAACCAGCCACGCGCAAGAGCGGCGACTTCACTTCCAGATCGTCGTTGCGCGCAACGCCATTGACGATGCGGAAGCTGCCGGTCAGTTCGCTGAAGTCGGTCTTTTCGGTTTGCGAGCCGGTGCCGGCTTGTTCACTCTCCTTGCCGCGCAAGGCATCGATGCGGGTCTTGGCCGTACGCAGGGTCTGGGCGATGTTCACGCCGCGTACCGCTCCATCCTTCAGGCTCAGTTGCACTGTTCCGTTCAAGCCGCGCTTCAACTGCGGGACGGTATTGCCGGAGGTCGTCACATCGAGCTGCACATTGCCGCGCCCTTCGAGCCGGTTCGACTCCAGCGCATCCTGCAATAGCGGGCCGACATGGATGCCGGTCAGATTCTGGCGCAATGCGAAGCGCGCCGGTGCCGTGGCCTGCACGCTGAGACTGCCGTTGGCGCTACCGCCGTACAGGCTGGCAGCAAGCGGATTCAGTTCCAGCTTGCCGGAAGCCGCGCGCAGGTCCACACGCACATTGCTCATCTTGATGCCGGCCGCCGTCAGCGCGCCGACCCGCAGCTTGCCGTCCGCGCGCAGCTCGCGCAGCGCCGACAGGTCGATCGGTTCTGCAGCCTGTTCGGCCTGCGGCTTGGCTGGTGCACCACTCTTCGCCGTGCCGGCGGCCGCGGGTTTGCGATAGCGATCCACGTCGAGCTTGTCGATATCGATATCGAAGCGATAAGCCGGCTTTGCAAACCCGTTCATCGCCAGTTGCGCATCGAAACGGCTCTGGTCGAGCGTGCCGGCCAATTTCGCCGACACCGCTTCCTTGTCGAGCTGCACACCGGCCTGCCCGCTGGTCTTGAGCGCCAGGGAGCCGCCGGCGGGATTGGGCAGCGTGAAGTCGGCGACCAGTTTCGCCAGGTCGATGCGCTGCTTGTCTAGATCCACGCTCAGCGGCGTGCTCAGGTTGCCCTTGATCGGGGTCGCGCCCTGCTGGCCGGAGAGGCTGAGCTTGATCTGCGGCGACTGGAACAGCAGCTTGTCGAGGTCGCCGTTCAGCGCGCCGCTCAAGGCCGCGCGCGCATCCAAGTCGTTGCCGTTGACGCTGGCATCCACCTCGAGTGCGGGAATGGAAAACGCCTGCGGCGTGCCCTGGAACGAGGGAACGCGGAAGTTGGCGGCGAGCTTGCGCGCCTCTTGAGTCAGGCTCAGTTCGCCGCTGAGCTTGCCGCCTTCGACCTTGGCTTCGGTCACGGCCAGTTGCGGCAGGTCGAGCTTCAGTGCGAAGGGCGCGCCATCGCGCTTGCCGTTCGCATTCAGCGCAATCTTCTCCAGCACGAAGTGCATGTCGGCCGGCTTCATGTCCGCCGTGCCGCTGACTTCGATCACGCCATCGCTGATGCCAGCCACGGCGCCTTCGATGCGCGCCTTGAGCTCGCGCAGGTTGTAATGCCCCTGCTCCAGGTCGAAGCGAAATCCGGTGGCGAGCTGCACGCGTGCATCCGCCTGCGGCTTGCCGCTGCGCACGCGCGTATCCAGCTTCATGTTCGAGGCCACGCCTTCGGCGATGCGCCCGCTGCTGAAGTTCAGCTCGCTCAGTTCGAGGCGGCGTCCGCTCTGGCGGTCGTCGTACACCAGGTTCGCGTTGTTGAGTTCGACACCGGCGATGTCGAACTCGGTGTCTTTCTTCTTCTCCGGCTCTTCTTCATCCGGGCCGAGCAGATCGTCGATATTGCTGACACCCTCGCTGTTGCGCCGGATCGTGGCCTTCAGGCCGTCGATGCGCACCTTGTCGACCACGAAACGCTGCGACAGCAGCGGTAACAGGGCCAGCGATACGCGCGCGCTGTCGACGGCTGCGAACGTGTCCTTGCTGTTGCGCTCGGAGAGCGACAGGGCACCGAGCTCGGCACCGATGTTGGGGAAGAAACTGAGTTCGATGTCGCCGGGAATGTGCAGGGTGCGTTGCGTCTTGTCCTGCACCAGGCGCACGATTTCCGACTTGTACTTGTTGGGATCGAAGGTGGCGGCGAGATAGGCGGCTGCGGCAAGCAGCACGAGCAGCAGGACACCGAGGGCGATGGCGAGAATCTTGACGAACTTGGGCATGGTGTGGGCTCAGGAACAGGTTTTCGCCATTATCACCAAATCAATGCCCGCCGGCCGTCATCCCGATTCCGCTGCCATCAACTGATCGCACAGTTGCATGGTTTCGCGCCCCTGCTCTATCAGCCAGTCCAGGAAGGCGTCCTGCACCGGGGCGGCCGGCTGCGCGGGATTGCGGTAGGCGTAGTAATGGCGCTCGTGCGCACCGAAGGGACCGAAAGGTGCGCACAGCTTGCCGGCGGCAATGTCGTCCGCAACCAGAAAATAGGGAATCAAGGCGATTCCCAGCCCCTCCAGCGCGGCTTGCAGCGCGAAGTACATCTGCTCGAATCCGAGCGCGGCGACCGGAACGATGGGCGGCGCCTCGACCTTGTGCAACCACTCCGACCAGGACAAGGCTTCCGTGGCATAGCTGAGGAGTTTGTAGCGGCACAAGTCCGCGGGCGAGCGCAGCGGACATCGCTCCAGCAGGTCGGGATGGCAGACCGGAACCAGTTTCTCGACCAGGAAGGAAACTGCCGGCATGCCTGCAATGGGCGTGTGGCCGGCGCGCAGGATGATGCCGCTTTTCTCGCCGGTGAAATCGAGGGGCTGCAAGGAGGCGGCCAGTTTCACGGTGGTGCCCGGATGCGCGCGCTGGAAGCTGGACAGACGCGGGATCAGCCAGCGCAGCGTGAGCGTAGGCGGCGCGCTGACGGCGAGCTGGGTCAGGTCCGCCTGCTGCTGCAGGCCCGAGACGGCCAGCGCAATGCGGTCCAGGGCGGCGGTGACCTCCTCGCACAGCTTGCTGCCGGCCTCGGTCAAGACGAGCTGGGAATTGCTGCGTTGAAACAGCGCGACGCCGAACCAGTCTTCCAGCGCCGCGACCTGCCGACTGACCGCACCCTGCGTGACACTCAACTCGTGCGCGGCGCGCGTGAAGCTGACCAGCCGTGCCGATGCTTCGAATGCCTTGAGCGCATTCAAAGGCGGTAGTTTTCTCATGCCGCTACTGTACTTCGGCAAATGCCTCATACAAACAGGGCGCATGCGTCTGCTGTGAGTTTCCCTGACAGGGTAGTGAGTATTCGTCGGTTGAAGGGTGCGTATCGTGCATCGATACTCGATTTCGCAGTACCCCGTCCTATAAAAACGGGACCGGTCGCGCCGGTACCCGCACTCAAGGAGACATGACATGCAGATTTGCAAGACACTTCATCGCATCACCCGCTTCGCCACCCTGCTCGGTTTCACTGCTGCGCTCGGCGCAACCGGAGCCGTGCATGCCCAGGATGCCAAGAACTGGCCCAACCGCACCATCACCATCCTGGTGCCTTATGCCGCTGGCGGCTCGACCGACATCGTCAGTCGCCTCGTGGCACAGAAGCTTTCCAGCGAACTGGGACAGCAGGTGGTGATTGAGAACCGGGGTGGCGCGGGCGGCACCATCGGTGCGGCCGGCTTTGCGCGCGCGAGCTTCGATCCCCATTCCTTCATGATGGTCACGCAGTCGCAACTGTCGATCAACCAGTACCTGTTCAAGGACAAGCTCGGCTACGACCCGGTCGCCGATCTGGTGCCGGTGGGCCAGGTCGCGCAGACGACCAATGCGATCGTCGTCACGCCCTCGTTGCCGGTGAAGACGCTGAAGGAGCTCTTCGACTACACGAAGGCCAACCCGGGCAAGGTTTCCTATTCGAGCGCCGGCGTCGGCAGCACCGGGCACCTGCTCAACGAACTGATCAAGACCTCGGTCGGGCTCGATATCGTGCATGCCCCGTATCGCGGCAATGGGCCGGCCATGCAAGCGGTCGTTGGCGGCGAAGTCCAGCTCAACACCGACAACATGCCGCAACTGCTGAGCCAGATCAAAGCGGGCCGCGTGCGTGCGCTCGCCGTGACCACGGCGACACGCTGGCCACAGTTGCCGGACGTGCCGACGGTCGATGAGCTGGGTTATCCCGACTTGAAGACGACGGTGTGGTTCGCGTTGGTTGCGCAATCGAAGATGCCCAAGGACATCATCGTCAAGATGAACACGGCCTTGAACAAGGTGCTGAAGGATCCCGAGTTCGTCGCCCGCCTGCGCGAGCAAAGCCTGCTTCCGACGCCGGGCACTCCGGAAGAACTGGCCGCGCTGGCCGAAAGCGACCGCGTGAAGTGGAAGCGTGTGGTGGAACAATCGGGCGCCACGCTGAACTGAAGCGTACTCGTCCTTCCGAACAACCCTGCCTTCGAATGAAGGCAGGTTTTTTTATTGCCTGGCGAAGGGAGTGGCGTTGGGGAACGCTCTTTTCCGCGCCCTCTTCCGCGGGCTGGGTCGAAAAAAACGCCGGCGCGGTTGCCCGGCCGGCGCAAAGGTGAGGAGAGTGTGATTCAGTGTTTCGCCAGTGCCTGCGCCCGCAAGGCAGCCAGCGTGGTGCGCGGCGTGATCGCTTCGGGGTCGATCCGCAGTTCCAGCAAGGTCGACGAACCGGCTTGCAAGGCACGCTCGAAGGCGGGCATGAAATCGTCGGTGCGCAACACGGTCTCGCCTTGCAGGCCGTAAGCCTTGGCAAGCGCGACGAAGTCCGGGTTTTCCAGGCTGGTGCCGTGCACGCGTCCCGGGTAATGCATTTCCTGGTGCATGCGGATGCTGCCCCACATGCCGTTGTTGACCACGATGAAAATGATCTTCAAGCCGTACTGCTTGACGGTCGCCAGCTCCTGCGCATTCATCTGGAAGCAGCCATCGCCGGCGAAGCAGACCACAATGCGCTCCGGATGCACCAGCTTGGCGGCGCACGCGGCCGGCACGCCGTAACCCATCACGCCGCTGGTCGGTGCCAGTTGCGTTCGAAAGCCGCGGTACTGGTAGAAGCGATGCACCCACGAGGCGTAGTTGCCGGCGCCGTTGGTGACGATGGCATCGGCCGGCAGCTTATCGCGCAGCAGGGCCATCACGGCTCCCATGTCCAGCTCGCCCGGCATGGTGCCGTGCTTCAGGTAGTCGAGGTAATCGGCGCGAGCCGCTTCGGTCCATGCGGCCCACGCGGGTTGCTTGGGTGCGGGCAGCGCGGCAGCAGCCTGCGCGAACTCCAGCATGCCGGCGTTGATCGGCAGGTCGGCCTGGTAGACCCGGCCCAGCTCTTCCGGGTCCGCATGCACATGCACGAGCTTCTGCGCCGGGTGCGGCACCGCGATCAGGGAAAAGTCCGACGTCGTCGTTTCGCCCAGACGGGTGCCGATGGCTATCAGCAGATCGGATTCGCGCACGCGCTTGGCCAGCGCGGGGTTGATGCCGATGCCGATATCGCCCACGAAATTCGGATGCCGGTTGTCGAGCAGATCCTGGCGGCGGAAGGACGTCCCCACCGGCAGCTTGAAGGCTTCGACGAAGGCGCGCACGCCGTCGCAGGCATCCTTGCTCCAGCCGCCGCCACCAAGCACGACCAGCGGACGCTCGGCCTGGGCCAGCATGGCCACCATCGCTTGCAGATCGGCCGGGCCCGGATGAGCCTGCACGCGCTTGTAGGCACCGACGTCGGCGACCGCCGCTTCTTCGTACAGCATGTCTTCGGGCAAGCCGACCACGACCGGACCGGGACGGCCGGCAACAGCGGTGTGGAAGGCTCGGCTGATGATTTCCGGGATGCGGCGCGTGTCTTCGACCTGCACCGCCCACTTGGCCATCGAGCCGAATACTTTTTCGAGATCGATTTCCTGCCAGGTCTCGCGCTTGCTCGCCTTGCGGCTGACCTGGCCGACCAGCAGCACCATCGGCGTCGAATCCTGCATAGCGGTGTGCACGGCGATGCTGGCATTGGTGGCGCCCGGTCCACGCGTGACGAAGCACACGCCCGGCTTGCCGGTCAGCTTGCCGTAGGCTTCGGCCATATGCGCAGCCGCGCCCTCCTGGCGGCAGCTCACCAGGTTGATCTTTTCACGCTGCGCATAGAGGCCGTCTATCGCCGGAAGAAAGCTCTCGCCGGGAACGCTGAAGACGAGATCGACGCCATGAATGGCCAGCGCGTTGACGAGGATATGGCCGCCGCTGCGTGCCGAAACTGGTTGATTCATTGCACCCTTTCAGATTGATGCCCGCTCCGGCTGAGCCGGCGCGGGATGCTCATTCGCTGCCGAGCAGCGAGACACGCATTGCCTTCAGATCCAGCGCCGCCTTCTGCTTGCGCAGGTCGACGACGAAGCGCTCGTGCCGCGCACGCCCGACCACCTCGATGGCGTCGCGCACTTCGATCTCGAAACTCAGCTTGCGGCCCTCTACGGCCGCCACGCTGGCCCGCATATCCACCCACATGCCGACCAGGGTCGGGCGCAGGTGATCGAGATCGATATGGATGCCGACCGAGCTTTCATACTCGCCGAGAAATTCCTCCAGCTTCTCGCGGCAATTGATCTCGATGTCGCGAACCATCGAAGGCGAGGCATACACGCGCAGCTTCTCGCCCATGAAGCCGATTGCCTTGTCCGGCGTGACGTCGAAGCGACGCGTCCAGTGCAGGCCGGGTT